>NZ_JBVHZJ010000006.1:60778-196759 GCF_055574655.1 Streptomyces sp. NPDC029956
CTCCCCCGTCTCCTCCTGGCCTGCCTCTGGTGTCTCCCCCCCCCCCCCCCTCCCCCCCCCCCCCCCCCCCCCCCCCCCCCCCCCACGGCCGGTCGGACCGGGCCGGTCAGACCAGCGCGCTGCCCGGGAGTTCGACCTTGGCGCCGAGCTCGACGAGCTTCTCCATGAAGTTCTCGTAGCCGCGGTTGATCAGCTCGATGCCGTGCACCCGGGAGGTGCCCTGGGCCGCGAGCGCCGCGATCAGGTACGAGAAGCCGCCGCGCAGGTCGGGGATGACCAGATCGGCGCCCTGGAGCTTCGTCGGGCCGGACACGACCGCCGAGTGCAGGAAGTTGCGCTGGCCGAAGCGGCAGTCGGAGCCGCCGAGGCACTCGCGGTACAGCTGGATGTGAGCGCCCATCTGGTTGAGCGCGGAGGTGAAGCCGAGCCGGGACTCGTACACCGTCTCGTGGACGATGGAGAGGCCGGAGGCCTGCGTCAGGGCCACGACCAGCGGCTGCTGCCAGTCCGTCTGGAAGCCGGGGTGCACGTCCGTCTCCAGGTGGATCGCGTTGAGCGAGCCGCCCGGGTGCCAGAAGCGGATGCCCTCGTCGTCGATCTCGAAGGCGCCACCCACCTTCCGGTAGGTGTTGAGGAAGGTCATCATCGAGCGCTGCTGGGCGCCGCGCACGTAGATGTTGCCCTCGGTCGCGAGCGCCGCGGACGCCCAGGAGGCCGCCTCCAGGCGGTCCGGGAGCGCCCGGTGGGTGTAGCCGTCGAGGCGGTCGACACCGGTGATCCGGATGGTCCGGTCGGTGTCCATGGAGATGATCGCGCCCATCTTCTGCAGCACGCAGATGAGGTCCTCGATCTCGGGCTCCACGGCGGCGTTCGACAGCTCGGTGACGCCCTCGGCGAGCACCGCCGTCAGCAGCACCTGCTCGGTCGAACCGACCGAGGGGTACGGCAGCCGGATCTTGCAACCGCGAAGACGCTGCGGGGCCTCCAGGTACTGCCCGTCGTCCCGCTTCTCGATGGTGGCGCCGAACTGGCGCAGCACGTCGAAGTGGAAGTCGATGGGCCGGCCGCCGATGTCGCAGCCGCCGAGGCCCGGGATGAAGGCGTGGCCGAGGCGGTGCAGCAGCGGGCCGCAGAAGAGGATCGGGATGCGGGACGATCCGGCGTGGGCATCGATGTCGGCGACGTTCGCCGACTCGACGTGCGTCGGGTCGAGGACGAGCTCGCCGGGCTCCTCGCCCGGACGGACCGTCACACCGTGCAGCTGGAGCAGCCCGCGGACCACCCGGACGTCACGGATGTCGGGCACATTGCGCAGGCGGCTGGGGCCGCTGCCGAGCAGCGCGGCGACCATCGCCTTGGGCACGAGGTTCTTCGCGCCGCGGACGCGGATCTCGCCCTCCAGCGGGGTTCCGCCATGGACGAGCAGTACATCGTGGCTGTCTGTGCCGGTCATGAATCTCGCGTTCCGGAGTGGGGTCGGTCGGGTGGCCAGTGAAAAGGGTAAGGGTCCATGAGACCTCTCCTGGGTGTCTCGGGGGGCCTGTCAGATGTAATGAATTCGGCACAACACCCTCTGTTCCCATGATCTTGCGGAGCGTCACCGTCCGCTTGTGTCGCCCGGGCGCCGCCGCGGGCCCGCCCCGTCCCCTCTGAACTGCGACGGTCGGCGAGTTCCGGACATCGCGCCCTTCCGTACCGTCCGAGACCGCCCGCGAACGCCGAAGATGCGGGATCATGTGTCGCATGACCGAGGTGTCCTCGCTCACAGGACGGCTGCTCGTCGCCACCCCCGCCCTCGCGGACCCGAATTTCGACCGCGCGGTCGTGCTGTTGCTCGACCACGACGACGAGGGCTCGCTCGGTGTCGTCCTCAACCGGCCGACACCGGTGACCGTCGGCGACATCCTCGCCCCCTGGGCGGGCCTCGCCGGCGAACCCGGGGTGGTCTTCCAGGGCGGCCCCGTCTCCCTCGACGCCGCGCTCGGCGTCGCCGTCATCCCCGGCGACGAGGGGCCGCTCGGCTGGCGCCGGGTGTACGGGGCGATCGGACTGGTCGACCTGGAGACCCCGCCCGAGCTGCTCGGACCGGCCCTCGGCTCGCTGCGGATCTTCGCCGGATACGCGGGCTGGGGCCCCGGCCAGCTGGAGACCGAGCTCGGCGACGGAGCCTGGTACGTGGTCGAGTCGGAGCCCGGTGACGTCTCCTCTCCGCAGCCGGAGACGCTCTGGCGGCAGGTCCTCCGGAGGCAGCGCGGCGAGCTCGCGATGATCGCGACGTACCCGGACGATCCCTCCCTCAACTGAAGGCCCCGGCTTTCAGTACCCTTGGCCCTTATGAGCACTCTCGAGCCCGAGCGCGGGGCAGGTACGGGAACCCTCGTCGAGCCGACGCCGCAGGTGTCCCACGGTGACGGCGACCACGAGCGCTACGCCCATTACGTCCAGAAGGACAAGATCATGGCGAGCGCCCTCGACGGCACGCCCGTCGTGGCGCTGTGCGGAAAGGTCTGGGTGCCGGGGCGCGACCCCAAGAAGTACCCGGTCTGTCCGATGTGCAAGGAGATCTACGAGTCCATGGGCGCCGGCGGTGGCGACAAGGACAAGGGCGGCAAGGACAAGTAGAGGTGTCCTGACGTCCGGGAATGTCGGGGGCGGCCCCCGTCGCGCGTACTTCGGTACGGGTGACGGGGGCCGTTTCGTGTTCCGGCGCCCGGAGCCGTTGCGCAGGATGCATCCGCCGGTCACGGAGTGGTTGAGGTGGTCGAGACCTCTTGTCGGCTCACCGGAGGCGCGCCTAACCTCACGCGTGTTGTGCAGAACGAAACGCGCATTGCGCATGTTGCAACGCACGCATCCGGAGGGGATCCGTCATGAAGCTTCCTGCCCTCCCCCGAGCTCTCGGCTTCGCTCGAGCAGGGGGGACCCCCATCACCGCCCGCGGCACCGCCGCGGCCGCCGCACTCCTGCTGGCCGGCCTCACCGCCACGGCCTGCGCGCCCCAGACGTCCGACGGCAAGGCCACGGCGGACGAGAAGACCGGCACCCTGCGGGTCTGGCTCTTCCAGGAGGTGAGCAACAAGCCCAAGGAGCAGGTCGTCACGCAGGCCGTCGCCGCCTTCGAGAAGAAGCACCAGGGCGCGAAGGTCGAGGTCGAGTACATACCCGTCGAGACCCGCGCCCAGCGCGTCAAGGCCGCCTTCAACGACCCCGGGTCGGCCCCCGACCTCATCGAGTACGGCAACACCGACACCGCCGGATACGTCAAGGACGGCGGACTCGCCGACATCAGCACCGAGTTCGGCGCCTGGGACGAGGCCAAGGACACCGACCCCACCGCCAGGCAGTCCGTCACCGTCGGCGGAAAGATCTACGGCGCCCCGCTGTTCGTCGGCCTCCGCGCCCTCTACTACCGCACCGACGTGTTCGAGGAACTCGGCCTCACCGCCCCCAAGAGCCAGGCCGAACTCGTCTCCACCGCCAAGAAGATCCGCAAGGCGAAGCCCGAGCTGTACGGCATCGCCGTCGGCGGCGCCTACACCTACGGCGCCATGCCCTTCGTCTGGGCGGCCGGCGGCGAACTCGCCACCGAGAACGGCGACTCGTACACGTCGGCCATCAACAGCGAGGCCGCCCGCAAGGGCATCAGCACCTACACCTCGCTCTTCGGCGACGACAACTGCCCCGCCGCCAAGTGCGCCCAGATGGGCGGCAACGCCACCGTCACCGCCTTCGCCTCCGGCAAGGCCGCCATGGCCATCGGCGGCGACTTCAGCCACGCCGCCGTCGAGGCCGGCACCGTGAAGGGCAAGTACGCCGTCGTCCCGCTGCCCGGCACCACCCCCGGCTCCATCGCCCCGGCCTTCGCCGGCGGCAACAACATCGGCGTCCTCAAGAGCACCTCCCACCGCAGCCTCGCCGTCGAGCTCCTCAAGTCCCTCACCGGCAAGGAGACCCAGGGCAGGCTCTTCGACGCGATGGGCTTCCTCCCCACGTACACCGACGTCCGGACCGCCGCCGCCCGACGGCAGCCCTTCGTGAAGCCCTTCATCGACACCCTCGGCGCCGGCACCAGGTTCGTCCCCGCGTCCCCGGGCTGGGGCCAGATCGACGCCTCCCTCGTCCTGCCCACGATGTTCCAGGAGGTCGTCAGCGGCCGTAAGGACGTCAAGGCGGCGGCCGACGACGCCGCGAAGAAGATGGACGCGGCCTTCGCGCCGGCGGGCTGAGCCGCATGACGACCCAGCTCACCGTCGCCGAGAAGCGGCCGGGGGCGACCACGCCCCCGCCCCCCCGGCCGGCCGGGCGCGGCGGCCCCAGGGGCCACCGCCCCTGGACCCCCTGGCTGTATCTGCTGCCCGCCCTCGCCGTCCTCGGCGGACTCCTCGTCTACCCCGTCTACCAGCTCGGCCTGATCTCCTTCCTGGAGTACACCCAGGCCCAGGTCAGCGGCGGCGAACCGACCTCCTTCAAGGGCTTCGGCAACTACACGACCCTCTTCGCCGACCCCCAGTTCTGGCAGGTCCTCCTCGCCACCGTCCTCTTCGCCGGCGCGTGCGTCGTCACCACGCTCGCCGTCGGCTGCGCCCTCGCCGTACTCCTCACGCGCGTGCGTGCCCTGCCGCGGTTCGTCCTGATGATGGCCGCGCTCGGCGCCTGGGCCACGCCCGCGATCACCGGCTCCACGGTCTGGGTCTTCCTCTTCGACCCCGACTTCGGCCCCGTCAACAAGCTGCTCGGGCTCGGCGACTTCTCCTGGACGTACGGGCGGTACAGCGCCTTCGCCCTCGTCCTCCTCGAAGTCGTCTGGTGCTCCTTCCCGTTCGTGATGGTCACCGTCTACGCCGGCATCAAAGCCATCCCGTCCGAGGTCCTGGAGGCCGCCGCCCTCGACGGCGCCTCGCAGTGGCGGATCTGGCGCTCGGTCATGGCACCGGTGCTCCGGCCGATCCTGGTCGTCGTCACGATCCAGTCGATCATCTGGGACTTCAAGGTCTTCACCCAGATCTACGTGATGACGAACGGCGGCGGCATCGCCGGCCAGAACCTCGTCCTCAACGTGTACGCCTACCAGAAGGCCTTCGCCTCGTCCCAGTACAGCCTGGGCTCGGCGATCGGCGTCGTCATGCTGCTGATCCTGCTGGCCGTGACCCTGGTCTACCTGCGCCTGCTGCGACGCCAGGGAGAAGAACTTTGAGCGCCCCGACCGCCTTCCGCATCCGCCGCCCCGGACGCCTGGCCGCCGAGGCCGTCACGCTGCTCGTCGCGGCCGCCGTCGCCTTCCCGCTGTACTGGATGGTCCTCTCGGCCTTCAAGCCCGCCGGTGAGATCCAGTCCACCGAGCCCCGGCCGTGGACGCTCTCCCCGTCCCTCGACTCGTTCCGGCGGGTCTTCGAACAGCAGGAGTTCGGCCGCTACTTCCTGAACTCGCTGATCGTGGCGGGCACGGTCGTCCTCGCCTCCGCCCTGATCGCCTTCCTCGCGGCGACGGCCGTCACCCGGTTCCGCTTCAGGTTCCGGACGACGCTCCTCATCATGTTCCTGGTCGCCCAGATGGTGCCGGTCGAGGCCCTCACCATCCCGTTGTTCTTCCTCATGCGGGACGCCGGCCAGCTCAACACCCTCGGCTCGCTGATCCTCCCGCACATCGCGTTCTCGCTGCCGTTCGCGATCTGGATGCTGCGGGGCTTCGTCAAGGCGGTTCCGGAGGCCCTGGAGGAGCAGGCCCAGATCGACGGGGCGAGCCGCACGCGGTTCCTGTGGCAGATCCTCTTCCCACTGGTCTTCCCCGGCCTCGTCGCCACCAGCGTCTTCTCGTTCATCTCCACCTGGAACGACTTCCTCTTCGCGAAGTCGTTCATCATCAGCGACACCTCGCAGTCGACCCTCCCCATGGCGCTGCTCGTCTTCTTCAAGCCCGACGAGAACGACTGGGGAGGCATCATGGCCGGCTCGACCGTGATGACCGTCCCCGTCCTCGTCTTCTTCGTACTCGTACAGCGCCGCCTGGTCTCGGGACTGGGCGGGGCGGTGAAGGACTGACGCGAATGACCACCGACCCGTACCCCGGCACGGACCTGATCCCGGCACCGCTCCTCCAGGAGGTCCGCGGGGACTCCCCGGGCCGCTTCCCGCTCGACGAGCGGACCACCCTCGACGCCGGACCCGGCACCGGGTCCACCGCCCGCTGGCTCCGCACCGTCCTCGGCGCCGCCACCGGCCTGCCGCTCGCCGACGGCCCCGGCCCGCACGCGGTCCGGCTGCGCGTCAGCGAGGACGTGGAGCGGGAGTACGGCCCCGAGGGCTACCGCCTCACCACGGAGGACCCCGACGCCGCCGTCGTCATCGAGGGCGGCGGCCCCGCCGGGGTGTTCTGGGGCGCCCAGACCCTCCGCCAGCTGCTCGGCCCCGAGGCGTACCGCAGGGCGCCCGTGGGCGGCGGCCCCCGGGACCTCCCGTACGTCACCGTCGAGGACCGGCCGCGCTTCGGCTGGCGCGGCATGATGCTCGACGTCTCCCGGCACTTCATGCCCAAGGACGACGTCCTGCGCTACCTCGACCTGCTCGCCGCCCACAAGCTCAACGTCTTCCACTTCCACCTCACCGACGACCAGGGCTGGCGCATCGAGATCAAGCGCCACCCCCGGCTCACCGAGGTCGGCTCCTGGCGGGCCCGCAGCAAGTGGGGCCACCGCGCCTCGCCGCTCTGGGACGACACCCCGCACGGCGGGTACTACACCCAGGACGACATCCGCGAGATCGTCGCGTACGCCGCCGAGCGGCACATCACCGTCGTCCCCGAGATCGACCTCCCCGGCCACTCGCAGGCCGCGATCTCCGCGTACCCCGAACTCGGCAACACCGACGTCGTCGACACCGCCGCCCTCACCGTCTGGGACACCTGGGGCGTCAACCCCAACGTCCTCGCCCCCACCGAGACCGTCCTGCGCTTCTACGAGGGCGTCTTCGAGGAGATCCTCGACCTCTTCCCGGCGGCCACGTCCCCCTTCGTCCACGTCGGCGGCGACGAGTGCCCCAAGGACCAGTGGAAGGCCTCCCCGGCCGCCCAGGCCCGCATCGAGGAGCTCGGCCTCGCCGACGAGGACGAGCTCCAGTCCTGGTTCATCCGCCACTTCGACCGCTGGCTCGCCGCCCGCGGCCGGCGGCTCATCGGCTGGGACGAGATCCTGGAGGGCGGCCTCGCCGACGGCGCCGCCGTGTCGTCCTGGCGGGGGTACGCGGGCGGGATCGCCGCCGCCGAGGCCGGCCACGACGTCGTCATGTGCCCCGAGCAGCAGGTGTACCTGGACCACCGTCAGGCACCGGGCGAGGACGAACCGATGCCCATCGGCTACGTCCGCACCCTGGAGGACGTCTACCGCTTCGAGCCCGTCCCGCCGGGCCTCTCACCGGAGGCCGCCGCCCACATCCTGGGAACCCAGGCCAACGTCTGGACCGAGGTGATGGAGAACCGGTCCCGCGTCGACTACCAGGTCTTCCCGCGCCTCGCCGCCTTCGCCGAGGTCGCCTGGTCCGCGCTGCCCGCACCGGAGGCGCGCGACTACCCGGCCTTCGAGCACCGGATGCACACCCACTACGGGCGTCTGGACGCCCTCGGCGTGGACTACCGCCCGCCCGCCGGGCCCCACCCCCGGCAGCAGCGCCCCGGGGTCCTGGGACGCCCACTGGAGGGGACGCCCCCGATCGTGTGAGGGACCCGACATCCCCCTTCACCCAAGAGCGGCGAAACGGAAGTTACCGTCACTCGACGGGGCGTCCCGGACGGAACAGTCCTTCGCGGGCCCTCGCGCCGGACCGCTCGGAAGATGTGCCAGAGTTGCCACGTCCGGCCTGTGAGCACGTACGGTACGCCCACACGCAGGCGCGACCGCCGGGCACATTCGGGGACCACCGGGACACCGGGAAGGGGCAGCGGGTTGACCACGCACGCACCACAGACGGCGCAGTCCGTGACGCTGCCCGCCTCGCTCGACGAGGCCGTGGCGGCGCTCACGGCCATGCCGGCCGCCGTCCCCGTCGCCGGTGGCACCGACCTGATGGCAGCCGTCAACAAGGGGCAGCTCCGCCCCGCCGGACTGGTCGGCCTGAGCCGCATCAACGAGATCCGCGGCTGGCAGTACCAGGACGGCCACGCACTGCTCGGCGCGGGCCTCACCCACGCGCGCATGGGCCGCCCCGACTTCGCCGCCCTCATCCCCGCCCTGGCCGCCGCCTCCCGCGCCGCCGGACCGCCCCAGATCCGCAACGCGGGCACCCTCGGCGGCAACGTCGTCACCGCCGCGCCCACCGGCGACTCGCTGCCCGTCCTCGCCGCCCTTGAGGCCGACCTGGTCGTCCTCGGGCCGCTCGGCAGCCGCGAGATCCCCGTCTCCCACCTGTTGGCCGGCCGCGACCTGCTGGCCCCCGGCGAACTCGTCGCCTTCGTCCGCGTCCCCCTGCTCCACGCCCCCCAGGTCTTCGTCAAGGCCACCGGCCGGACCGGCCCGGCCCGTGCCACCGCCTCCGTCGCCGTCGTCCTCGACCCGGCCCGGCGCGGCGTGCGCTGCGCGGTCGGCGCCGTCGCGCCGATGCCGCTGCGGCCGCTGGAGGCCGAGCGCTGGATCGCCTCGCTGGTCGACTGGGACAACGACCGGGGGCTCGCCCCCGAGGCGCTCGCGGCGTTCGGCGAGTACGTCGCCGCCGCGTGCATCCCGGACCCGCCGGGCGACGAAGTGTTGCCCCCGGCCGTACTGCACCTGCGGCGCACCGTCGCCGCACTCGCCCGACGGGCACTGGGGAGGGCACTGTCGTGAGCAACGAACAGCAGCGTGAGCAGCAGCATTCCGGCGGCTGGGAGCCGATCCCGCAGAGCGAGGGGTACGACGGGGACGCCACCGCGTTCGTCCAGCTGCCGCCCGACTTCATGCTGGACGGCGTCCCCCTGGAGGCGCCCGGCCACGGCTACGTGCCGCCGATGATCACCCCGCTGCAGCCCCTCACCCCTGCCGTGACCGACCCGTCGGCGACGGGCACGTGGAACGTCCACCTGCCGACGCAGGCGGAGCAGACGCAGTACTTCGACGGCACGGAGTACGCGGAGCAGGGCGGCTACGGCGAACGGGCCGGCCAGGGCGGTTACGCCGACGGCCGGGGCGGGTACGGCGACCAGGCCGGTCAGGGCGGCTACGCCGACGACCGTGCCGGGCACGCGGAGTACGCCGAGCACTTCGAGCAGGACCCGCACGCGACGTCCGAGTGGCGCTTCACGGAGGTGCCGGAGACGGCGCCGCCCGCCGCCTCCGGCAGCACGGGGCAGTGGGATATTCCGGTCGTACCGGACATGTCCGAGGTGGCCGAAGAGGCGGGCCGGTCCGCGGAGTCGGGCGACTTCGCCGCCTCGGCCGTCAGGCCGTACGCGGAGGCCCCGGCGACCCTGCCGGGCGGCGCCCCGGCCCCGTGGGCGCTGCCCGAGGAGCCGGCGACCGAACCGGCCGCGGAGGCCGTGGCGCACACCGCCGAGACCGACGGCGCAGCGGCCGAGGAGCCGGGCGAGGGCGCGGAGCCCCCGTCGGCCGAGGCCGAGGCGCGGGAGACGGACGGCGAGCCGGACACGGCCGACCCGTCCGGCCGGACGCCGGAGGCGGACGCCGCCCCCGAGTCCGCCGCGGCGATCCCCGCCCCCACCGCACCCGCCACGTCCGGCGCGAGCCTCGCCGCCTCCACCGACAGCGACGAACACCCCCACACCTCGTACACCCTCCGGGTCAACGGCGCCGACCGGCCCGTCACCGGCTCCTGGATCGGCGAGTCGCTGCTCTACGTCCTGCGCGAGCGCCTCGGCCTCGCCGGGGCGAAGGACGGCTGCTCGCAGGGCGAGTGCGGCGCGTGCAACGTGCAGGTCGACGGCCGGCTCGTCGCCTCCTGCCTGGTCCCCGCGGCGACCGCCGCCGGCAGCGAGGTGCGGACGGTCGAGGGCCTCGCGGTCGACGGGGAGCCGTCGGACGTGCAGCGGGCCATGGCCGCGTGCGGCACCGTCCAGTGCGGCTTCTGCATCCCCGGCATGTGCATGACCGTGCATGACCTCCTCGAGGGCAACCACGCCCCCACCGAACTCGAGACCCGCCAGGCGCTCGCGGGCAACCTGTGCCGCTGCTCCGGCTACCGGGGCATCCTCGAAGCCGTACGGGACGTCGTGTCCGAGCGCGAGGCGAGCGCCGCGGCCACCGCGTCCGAGGCCTCCGACGAGACCCGGGTCCCGCACCAGATCCCCCACCCGCACGACGGAGGCATGGCGTGAGCGACGCGATCACCGCCGTTCCCACGATCCCGGTCCTGGACACCCCCGGGACCCTGGGCCAGGAGCCGGCCGCGCACGGCCTCGGCACCTCGCTTCCGCAGGCCGAGGCGAGGGCGAAGACCGAGGGCACCTTCCCGTACGCCTCCGACCTGTGGGCCGAGGGGCTGCTCTGGGCCGCGATCCTGCGCTCCCCGCACCCGCACGCGCGCATCGTCTCCGTCGACACGAGCGCCGCCACCGCCATGGCGGGCGTACGGGCCGTGGTGACGGCCGCGGACGTGCCGGGCGCGGCGACGTACGGCCGACGGGTCGCCGACCGGCCCGTGTTCGCCGCCGACCTGGTCCGGCACCACGGCGAGGCGATCGCCGCCGTCGCCGCCGACCACCCCGACACCGCCCGGCTCGCGGCCGCCGCGATCGCCGTCGAGTACGAGGTCCTCGACCCGGTGACGGACCCGGAGAAGGCGTTCGCGGCCGAGGCGCTGCACCCCGACGGGAACCTGATCCGGCACATCCCGCTGCGCTTCGGCGACCCGGACGTGACGGGCGAGGTCGTCGTCGAGGGCCTGTACCGGATCGGGCGCCAGGACCCGGCGCCGATCGGCGCCGAGGCGGGCCTCGCCGTACCGCGTCCGGACGGCGGGGTCGAGCTCTACACCGCCTCGACCGACCCCCACACCGACCGGGACCTGGCCGCCGCCTGCTTCGGCCTTCCGCCCGAGCAGGTCAAGCTGGTGGTGACCGGCGTCCCCGGCGCCACCGGCGACCGCGAGGACCCGGGCTTCCAGATCCCGCTCGGCCTGCTGGCGCTGCGCACCGGCTGCCCGGTCAAGCTCACCGCCACGCGCGAGGAGTCCTTCCTCGGCCACGCCCACCGGCACCCCACCCTGCTGCGCTACCGCCACCACGCGGACGCGGAGGGACGCCTGGTGAAGGTGGAGGCCCAGATCCTGCTCGACGCGGGCGCGTACGCCGACTCCTCGTCCGAGTCCCTCGCGGCGGCCGTGGCCTTCGCCTGCGGCCCGTACGTCGTCCCGCACGCCTTCGTCGAGGGCTGGGCGGTCCGTACGAACAACCCGCCGTCCGGCCATGTGCGGGGCGAGGGCGCGATGCAGGTGTGCGCGGCGTACGAGGCGCAGATGGACAAGATCGCGGCGAAGCTGGGCGTGGACCCGGCGGAACTGCGCATGCGGAACGTGATGTCGACCGGCGACATCCTGCCGACGGGCCAGACGGTGACCTGCCCGGCCCCGGTGGCCGAACTCCTCGCCGCCGTACGCGACTTCCCGCTTCCCCAGCTCCCCAAGGACACCCCCGAGGGCGAGTGGCTGCTGCCCGGCGGCCCCGAGGGCGCGGGCGAACCGGGCGCGGTGCGACGGGGCGTGGGCTACGCGCTGGGCATGGTGCACATGCTGGGCGCGGAGGGGACCGACGAGGTCTCGACGGCGACCGTGCGGGTCCAGGACGGGGTGGCGACCGTCATCTGCTCGGCCGTGGACACCGGTTCGGGCTTCTCGACGCTCGCCCGCCAGATCGTGCAGGACACGCTCGGCATCGACGAGGTCCACGTGGCTCCGGTGGACACCGACCAGCCGCCGGCGGGACCCGCGGCCCACGGCCGCCACACCTGGGTCTCCGGCGGGGCCGTGGAGCGGGCCGCGAAGATGGTCCGCACCCAGCTTCTCCAGCCGTTGGCCCACCAGTTCGGCATGTCGACGGAGCTCCTCCAGATCACCGACGGCAAGATCACCTCGTACGACGGGGTGCTGTCGACGACCGTCACGGAGGCGATGGACGGCAAGGAACTCTGGGCCACCGCCCAGTGCCGCCCGCACCCGACGGAGCCGCTCGACGAGGCGGGCCAGGGCGACGCGTTCGTCGGCCTCGCGTTCTGCGCGATCCGCGCGGTGGTCGACGTGGACATCGAACTCGGCGCCGTACGCGTCGTGGAGATGGCCGTCGCCCAGGACGTCGGCCGCATCCTCAACCCGGCCCAGCTCGCGACCCGCATCGAGGCGGGCGTCACGCAGGGCGTCGGCGCGGCCCTCACGGAGAACCTCCGCACCGCCCGGGGCATCGTCAGGCACCCGGACTTCACCGGGTACGCACTCCCGACATCCCTGGACGCCCCGGACATTCGCATCGTGAAACTCGTCGAAGAGCGGGACGTCGTCGCGCCGTTCGGTGCGAAGGCGGCGAGCGCGATCCCGGTCGTCACCTCACCCGCCGCAGTGGCCTCAGCGGTGCGCGCGGCGACGGGCCGCCCGGTCAACCGCCTCCCGATCCGCCCCCAGGCAGCGGTGGCCGTGCCCAATTCGTAACTCTGTGATGTCCGTTGCTTGTGCAACCCGGAGGTGCGCGGTGTCGTCCTTCCTGGCTACAGTGAACTTCTGGACTTTGTAGGGCACGCAGGGTTGTCCAACGGGGGAGGAGCGCGGGCATGGAAGCCTACGCGGACGGGGGCGGGTACGGAATGCAGGCGATGAGCGCCGATGCGGTGCGCTACAACACCGAGACGATGACCGAGTTCAAGGCGAGCATCGACGGTCTGATCGACACGCTCACCTCCTCGGCAGCCGACAAGGGCAAGTTGAACGCCGAGCCGATGGTGCGCGCCCAGTTCGGCGGAGGCGGCGCGTCCTGGAGCGAGGCGCACGGCGTCCACACGTCGTACACGACCGTCCTCAAGCAGCTGACGGACCTCTCCGGCCTGTTGCAGGACTGCCTGGAGGGCCTCGGTATCGCGGTCGTCGCGTCCAAGGACGGCTTCGAGCAGATGGACGACGACATCAAGCAGAAGATGATCCGCATCCATCAGCGGACCGAGGACGCCAAGGCGACGGCCGACCGTGAAGCAGGTCGTGTTCCGGAAGGCCAGGGCAGCCAGGGCACCGAGAGCGACAGCCCCTTCAAGTAGGGCGGCGCGGACAGATCACAGGGGACACGGGGAAGAGGCGAAAGATGAGTCGTGCACACGAAGGCGGAGGCGGCGGAGGCGGCACCACCGACTTCCAGTCCATGACGCACCAGCAGATGCTGGACTGGCTGGACGAAGCCAGCGAGCCGGGTGTGAGGCTCGCGGGCGACCGCTTGAAGGAAGCGGCCGAGCAGCTGCACAAGATCGCCGACCAGCTCAAGAACCGGACCGGCCGGGTCGACTGGAAGGGCGAGGCGGAGAAGGCGTTCACCGAATGGGCTGAGAGCGTGGTGAGCTCGACGCGCTCGCTCGGCGACTACAGCTCCCACTCGGCCGAGTGGATGCACCGCACGGCACAGGCCATCGCCAGCGCCAAGAGCGCCACGCCGCGCTACACCTCCCACGAGTCGGCCAAGGCGAACCTGGAAGCGGCACAGAAGTACCGCAACGACCCCGACTCGGCGACGGTCGCCCGGAACGCCCAGAGCTCGATGTCCGCCAGCGAGGACCTCCAGGCCATTCTGGACAAGGAGAGGGCGAACAAGCAGGCGGCGGCGGACGAGATGAAGAAGCTCTCGTCCACGTACCAGTGGTCGAGCTTCCAGATGACGAACGTCCAACCGCCGACGTTCCCGCCGCCGCCGGGGGAGTTCGTGCCGGCGCAGGACGATGTCCGGCGTGGCGAGACCGGCGTCGGATCGTCCCCGCAGAGCGACCGCTCCACCGCGACGAACACCGGAACGACGCACATCGCGCGTCCGCAGCAGCAGGACACCCGGACCGGCACCCCCGACACGAACGTCGTCCAGCCCACTGACGACCCGACCAGGCCCACGCAGCCCCCGCACGTCACGCGCCCCGACGTCCGACCCGACGTGCCCGTGGACCTCGGCATCGACAGCGTCGACACCAAGACGCCGCCGACCACACTGCCGGGACCCACGACGCAGACCCCGGGCACGCCGCCCCCGATCACGAAGCCGGACGGCAGCGCGCCTCCGTTCGTGCCCACGACCGGCCTGCCCCCGGTCACGTCGAAGGGCGGCCCGGGAACGCTGCCTCCCACCGGTCCCGTCACCGGCGGCACGCGCAACCCGATGACCAGCACCGGCCCGCGCGGACTGCCGACCGGCCCCGGGCCCATGGGCGGTACCCGCGAGGGCATCAGCGGCGGCAAGGCCGTGCCCCACACCAACGGACGTCCCCAGACCGGACTCCCGCGCAGCACCGTCATCGGCACCGAGCCCGGCGGCCGCAACGGCACGGGCATGGGCCGCGCGCCCATGGGCGGCGGCATGGGCGGCCCGATGGGCGGCGGCATGGGTGCCGGTCAGAACGGCATCACCGGCGGACGCCGTCTCGCCGGCGAGACCGGCGGAACCGTCGGCGGCAAGGCGCAGCGCGCCAGTGCCACCGGCGGCGGCGCGCGTCCCTTCACGCCCGGCGGCTCCGGCCTCGTGCGCGGAGGCTCCACGCAGAAGCCCGGCGACCGCGAGGAGACGAACGGAGAGCGTCCCGACTACCTGGTCGAGGACGAAGAGACCTGGCAGCAGGGGCGCCGCGTGGCGCCGCCCGTCATCGACTGATCAGCGCGAGGAAGCAGATGCGTACCAGCAGTATTCGTCGGAGCCGTGCCCGAGCCACCGCCTCGGCCGCCTTGGGGATGCTGCTGGTGGGCATCGCTTCCGTTCCCGCTCACGCGGCGGGTGTCAGGGACCGGCAGTGGCACCTGGACGCCTTCGGCGCCGAAGAGATCTGGCAGGTCAGCACCGGTAAGGGCATCACGGTCGCCGTGATCGACAGCGGTGTGGAGCAAGGGAACCCCGACCTGAAGGGCCAGATCCTCAAGGGCAAGGACTTCGCCCCGGACGAGGAGGGCGACGAGTTCACCGACTACACCGGACACGGCACGGGCATGGCCGCTCTCATCGCGGGCACAGGGGCCTCGAGCGGAGCCTTCGGCCTGGCCCCCGGTGCCAAGATCCTTCCGGTGCGCGTTCCCCGACTTGGCGCCGGGGACGGCACCATGGCGCAGAGCGAGAAGGACTTCAACCGCGACGTTCCCCCGGCGATCAGGTACGCGGCTGATGCCGGTGCCAAGGTCATCAACGTCTCTCTCGGCACGACGGCGGGTTCGCAGGCACTCACCGACTCGGTGAAGCACGCCCTGGACAAGGGAGCGCTGGTCTTCGCCTCGGTCGGCAACACCGGCGACAAGGCCAACAAGCTGGAGTACCCGGGGGCGACCCCCGGTGTCGTCGGGGTCGGCGCCGTGGACAAGAAGGCGACCCGCATCCCGATGTCCCAGTACGGCTCCCAGGTCGACATCGTGGCCCCCGGCAAGGACATGGTCGCGGCCTGCAGCGGTGGCCGGGTCTGCACGACGACCGGTACCAGTGACTCCACCGCCCTCGCCTCCGCGGCCGCCGCGCTGATCTGGTCGAAGCACCCCGACTGGACCAACAACCAGGTCCTGAAGGTCATGCTCAACACCATCGCCAAGCCCTCCGGGGGCGAGGCGCGCAGCGACTTCATCGGCTACGGCGCCGTCCGGCCGCTGCGGGCGCTGAAGACCCCCGGCGATCCCGGTCCGGCCGACGTCCGGCCCATCAAGGACCTTGAGGAGACCTTGACGGCCACGCCCTCCGCGTCGGCGTCCGCCTCGGCGGACTCGACGACTTCCGCACCCTCCACCCCCGCGCCCGCGCCCGCCCCGGGGACCCAGGCGTCGAGCGACGACGGCGGCGACACCGGCCTCTGGATCGGCCTCGGGATCGGCGCGGTCGTGTTGATCGGTGCCGCGATCGCCGTGCCCGTACTCCGTTCGCGGCGCGGCTGAACCGACCCGTACGGGAAGGGCCGAGAGGCGGTCCGCACCGGCCACCACGGCGGCGCGGCCGCCGTGGTCGCTCTCCCCTCCAGCGGCTGCCGCCGGTGAAGGAGCGGTCGTGACGAGGGTGAGGGCGTCGGCTCAGGTGCCGAAGACCGGCATGGCCGCGATCATTCCCCCACGGGCGACGAAGACGCGGTGGGCGTCACTCACGAGCTGGTAGGGGCCCTGGCGCTCCATCTGCAAGGTGAACAGATGGTCGCCGGTGGTCTTGTTGACCACCGTGACGGTGCTGTCGTCCGCCTCCGGGAGCCAGACGGTCACCCCTTCCACGGCGGGCGCGGTGATGGTGGTGCCCTGGTGGTCCATGATCTGGGTCCAATCGGGGCTCGCGACCGGGTAGCCGGGCACGGCACGGAGAAGGCGGGCGTTGTACCCGTTGACCGCGATGACGGAATCGCCGTCGGCGGTCGGATTGCCCCAGCCCACCTCCCGCCCGCTGATGCCGGAAGCCTCCTCCTTCCAGAGGAAGTCGCCGCCGTCGAGGCGCCTGGCCATCAGGTTGGGGCCGCCGAGGTACACGGTGTCGCCGCTGATCGAGGGGGCCTGGCCGTGGGTGCCCTGGCCTTTGAGCTGCCAGGCCGTCTCGCCGGTGGCGGTGTCGAGGACGGCGACGTGTCCGTCCCTGCCGTGGATCACGAGCCGCTTCCTGCCGACGGCCGCCTTCGCGGGACCGGAGGCGGACCGGGGGGACGTCATGGGGCGTGTCCAGGTCGTGGCGAGCGTCCAGGCGTCGACGGCGCAGAGCTCGTTGTCCTTCGTCACCAGATAGACGTGGGTGTCGTCGGCGGCGAGGACGGCTTCGACGTCGGACCGGGTCTCCCAGACGTGGCTGCCGGTGGAGGCGACGAAGGCGTGCAGGACGCCGTTCCCGTCGGCGCCGACGACGAGCCGGTCGGCGACGGAGACATGACCGGCGTCCGCGTCGATCTCCTCGGCCCGCCACCGCTCTTTCCCGTCCGTGACGGAGAGGGCGAGCAGCCCGCCCGTCTTCGCGTGCATCAGCACCACGTCCCTCACCGGGAGCAGCGTCCTGCCCTCGGGGGCGGCGACGTCGAGAGGGCCCCACAGCGTCTTCGGGGCCTTGCCCTGCGTGCTGTCGATGATCGAGATGAAAGCGGCCTCGGGAGCCGCCGCGGCCGGGGGCACGTCAGCGGTCGGGGACTTCACTCCGTCCCGGCTCAGCCACCAGGCCCCCGCTCCGCCGCCCGCACCCAGCACAGCCACGCCCGCCACCGCAGCGGTGAGGAAGCGGCGCCGGGACGGTGCGGCGGGTACGGCGGTGTCCGCGGGTGCCGTGAGGCGCCTCGTGGCCGTCTCCCGCCGTTTGATGTCGTCGGCGAGCGGACCCTTGCGCCAGGCGCGGTCGGCGCCCTTCGGCGGGGCGAAGGCCTCCGCGACCTGCGGGGGCGCGGGGCGGTACGCCGGGTCCTTCGCCAGGCACGGGCCGATCAGGTCCTGAAGCTCCGGCGGGACCAGGCTCAGGTCCGGTGCCCCGTGCACGACCTCGTACTGGACGGCCGGCACGTGAGCGCCGTCGAAGGCGCGACGACCGCTCGCCGCGTAGGCGAGCACCGCGCCGAGGGAGAAGACGTCCGAGGCCGGGCCGACCCGCTGGCCGAGGACCTGCTCCGGAGCCCCGTACCCCGGGGTGACCGGGATCTGGCCCGTCGTCGTCAGGGTGAGGCCGTGCTCGGGGCGGGCGATGCCGAAGTCGATGATCCGCGGGCCGGTCGAGGTGAGCACGATGTTCGCGGGCTTCAGGTCGCGGTGGACGAGGCCGGCCGCGTGGATGTCGTGCAGGGTGCGGGCGAGCTGGGCGGCGAGGGCGCGGACCGCCGGCACGTCCATGGGGCCGTACGCCCGGACCGCCTCGTCGAGCGTCGGCCCGGCGAGGAACTCCGCGGCGATCCACGGCCGTCCGCTTTCGGTCTGCGCCCCGAGGACCCGGGCCACGCCCTTGCTGGTGACCGCCCGCGCCATGTCGGCCTCGCGGACGAAGCGCTGGGCCAGGTGCTGGTCGTGGGCGAGTTCGGGGCGGAGGACCTTGACGGCGGCGGGCGTTCCGTCGCCGTCCCGGCCGACGTACACCTTGCCCATGCCGCCCTCGCCGAGGACACCGAGGAGGCGGTACGGGCCGAGCCGGAGCGGGTCACCGGTGGCGAGGGGCTGAGTGGTCACGTGAGCTTCCAGATCGGTGGGAAGGGCTGGACGGCGGGGCGGGACTGAAGGGCAGGGCGGGGCGGGGCGGTGGAAGGTGGATCAGGCGAAGGGGATGGCGACGACGGACGACGCCCCGGCCCCGACGATCCGGGTGCGCGTCTTGTCGACGACGTACCGGGTGGCATCCGTCGAGAACACCCAGGCCGATCTGCGGGTCGTCCGGTCGATCGCGCTCAGACCGCCCCGGACGGGCGCGTACACGTACTTCGTCCCGACCACCGGGACCATGAGGAGCTCCGGGGTCAGGCTGCGGCCCGAGGAGGATTCCGTCCAGCGCTTGTCGCCCTTGTCGGCGCCGACGACCACGAGTCCGCGGCCGGCTTCGTTCGCGTGGACGAGGCCGTCGGCGACGGCCGGCAGCCCGTAGAGGGAGCCACCGCCGTACTCCCAGGCAATTTCGCCGTCGGTGAGGCGCAGCGCCCGCAGGCGGTCGCCGCCGAGGTAGAGGTGCCGGTCGTCGGTCGCGAGCTGGCCGGGCCTGAAGCTCTGGGATTCCTCCATGGGGAGGGATCGCTGCCACAGTTTTCTGCCGGTCCGCGCATCCCGCACCTGGACGACGAAGGACTCCAGGTCGCCGCTGTTCTTGCCGAGGACCAGCCGGTCACCGACGATCTGGGAGAGCCAGGGACGGACGCCGTCCCACGCGTAGGGGTGGCGCCATGCCTCCTTGCCCGTGCGGAGATCGACGGCGATCAGGTGCCAGCCGGTCTCCCGCTGCTCCAGGGTGTCCGACTGCGTACCGAGCCGTGAGGCGGCGAAGAGCCGTCCGCCGGAGGCCGTGAGGAGATCCGTGCCGAACTGCGAACCGTCGAAGCCCTTGAGCTCGATCGTCCGGGCGGCCTCCTTGCCCGTGCGGGGTGCGATCGTCCGGATGCGCAGGACGCCCGGACCGTCGTTGGGGCCGTCGGACATGTAGAAGTACGTGCCGTCCGTGGCGACCTGCTGGGGGTCCACCATCGAGTCGGTCCACAGCTCGGCGCCGTTCCGCGGGTCGAGGGCACGGAAGGAGACGGTCTCGGTGAACCCGACGACGTCCCCGGCGAGCAGCTGCGTCGTGTTCTCCTCACGGTCGAGGGACTCTCCCCGCCAGACGGGCGCAGGCGCGCCGTCCGAGGCCGTCTTGGCGGGGATCGCGGTGGGGCCGGCGGGAGCGGGGGCGCCGGTGGACGGGGTGTCGCCGTCCCGCGATCCCAGCCACGCCCACACGCCACCCCCCGCACCCGCCACTCCGAGCAGTGCCCCGCCGCCCACCGAGAACAGTCGTCGCCGGGAGATCGCCGCACCGGCCACCGTCTCCGCCACCGCCGGACCCTCCGAGCCCGCCGGGGCCGGCAGGCGGTGGGGGGCGTGGAGCCAGACGTCCGTGGCCCGGCGGGCGATGTCGGTCAGGAGCAGGGGCGGGAGGTGGTCGGCGAACTCGCCGTGGCCGTCGTGGAGTCGGTCGACCAGGGTGCCGGTGGTGGGGCGGGCCGAGGGGTCCTTCGACAGGCAGGCCGTCAGCAGGGGGAGCAGTGCCTCCGGTACGCCGGTGAGGTCGGGCTCCGCGTAGCGGACGCGGTACAGGAGGTCGGCGGCGGAACCCGTGCCGAAGGGGCCGTGGCCGGTCGCGGCGAAGACGAGGACGCCCGCGAGCGCGAACACATCGCCGGCGGGCGGGTGTTCCTGCCCGCTCGCCTGCTCAGGCGACATGAAAGCGGGCGTGCCCGCCGCCGCTCCCGTACGGGTCAGATGGTCGTCGCCGGCCGCCCGCGCGATGCCGAAGTCGATGATCTTCGGGCCGTACGCGGTGACGAGGACGTTCGAGGGCTTGAGGTCCCGGTGGACCACGTCCGAGGAGTGCAGCTGGGCCAGCGCCCCGGCGAGCGCCGCGCCGAGGGCGCGGACCGTCGGCTCGGGGAGCGGGCCGCCGAGCGCCACCGCGTCTTCGAGCGGCGGGCCGAGGACGTACTCGGTGGCCAGCCACGGCGTCTCGGCCAGCGGGTCCGCGTCGACCACGGCCGCGCCGTGACGTGCGCCGATGATCCGCGCCGCGTCCGTCTCCAGGCGGAAACGGGCCCGGAACGCCGGGTCGGTGGCGAGCCGCGCGTGCACGGTCTTCAGGGCGACGGTACGGCCGCCGGGCGTGCGCGCCAGATAGACCGTGCCCATGCCGCCGGAGCCGAGGCGGGCGATGAGTCGGTACGTGGCGACCGCGGCCGGGTCGTCGTGGGTCAGGGGCGACAGCATGGATGACGTCCGTCAGGTCCGGGGGAGGGCGGGAGGAGGGGGAGGGAAGAGGGGGCGAGGGGGCGCGGTCGGGCTTCAGGCCCTTGCCGGTGCCGGGAGTTCGGCGGCGAGGAGTTCCGAGGACTGGCGGGCCAGTGCCGCCACCACCCGGCCCGGAAGCCAGCCCGGGGCGAGGAGCGAGCCGGCCGAGTTCAGGACCGTCCCGTGCGCCGTCGGCGGGGCGAGTGCGGTCATCAGGGCGGCCGCCGTCGGCCGGTCGGCCGGGTCGCGGGCCAGGCAGGACGCGATCACCGGGCGCAGGGCGGACGGGAGTTCGTCCCGTTCGGGCACGGTGTGACCGGTGGCGGCGTACGCGAGGACCGCGCCGAGCGCGAAGACGTCGCCCGGCGGGCGCGGGCGGCCTCCCGAGGCCTGTTCGGGGGCGAGTGCCCCCGGGTCGAGGCCGGGCAGGCCGGTGCGCGGCTCGCCGTCGGCCGAGGCGGCCCGTACCGCGCCGAAGCAGGTCAGCCGGGGCCCGTCCGCGGTGAGCAGGACGGCGGCCGGGGACACCCCGGCGTGGGTGAGGCCCTGGCCGTGCGCGGCGGCCAGCGCCTCGGCGAGGGTGGCGCCGAGGGCGCGGACGGTGGCCTCGGGCAGCGGGCCGCCGTGGACGGCGAGTGCCACGGGCAGCGGGAGCGCCGGCACGTACGGGCTCGCGTACCAGGGGGCTTCGCCGGGGCCGGCCAGGTTCGTCACCGGGGCGATCCACGGGCCGAGGAGGCGCCGGGCGGCGTCGGCCTCCGCCGCGAACCGGGCGGGATCGGTGCCGGGGAGCGGGGCGCTGAGCAGCACGGTGTGCTCGCCGTCCTCGGTGCGGGCCACGAACCGGCGGCAGGGCAGGGCGGTCCGGGGCGGATCGAGGCGGGTGATCAGCCGGTACGGGCCGATCCGTCGTGCGGAGTCCTGGCGCGCGGATGCCTGCGACGCCGGCTCCTGCCGTACGGAGTCCTGCCGTACGGGCTCGTCCCGCGCCGGTTCGTGCAGCGCCGGTTCGTGCTGTGCGCGCGACTGTTCCACCGTTCGTGCCCCCCGTCGTCCGTGCGCCCGTGGTGACGGGGCGGGGACGAGCCTATCGAGGCGCGGGGGCGAGGCCGAGGCGAGGGGAGCGCTCGGGAGGTGCGGTGGAGGCGGGCCGTGGAGGCCGGGCGTCCGGGAAGTCCGGGCTGTCCTGATTGCGAACGTGAAGTGGGTGCGCGAGCAGGGGAAGATCCCGCACGAGCGGGTGATTCCCGGCGGGCAGCGCTCCCGCGCGGAGGCGGAGGGCCGCGGTCGGCGCGTTCCGTGGGGGCGGAACTTGCTGGGGTGAATCCGGAGCGAGCGCTGTCGCGGGGGTGCGGGTGCACGTCTTCGGGCTCCGCCGGGACAGCGGATCAGTGGAGACCGTGATCGGATTCGAACCGACGTAACCGGCTTTGCAGGCCGGCCCCTCAACCACTCGGGCACACGGTCGTGTGGTGCAACGAGTACGACCGTAGGCGGGGGGCGGGAGGGGCTCAAGGGGTTCCGGGGCCGTGCCATGCGACTGCAACGGCACAGCCACACGGCGTTCACACTCGGGCGTCCGCCGCGCCTCCGTGGTGCCGTCCAGGGCGCCGCGGCGGTGCGTCCGTCGCGCGTTCGCGGTGTGTCCGCCGCGCCTCCGTGGTGCGCCCGCCGTACATCCGTCGTACGTCCAAGGACCGAGTCCCTCCGGGACTCCTGACAGGGGTCATTTGCTTCTTCACCTCTTACTCTGGGGGAATGAGCGCCCTCGAACCCCGTGACGCCGAGGCGGACGCAGACATAGCCGCCGACGCCGCCCGGAGACCCGGACCCCTTGCCCCGCACGACGTCGGCACCGTCGGCACCGTCGACACGGTCGACGCCATCGACACCGTCGTCACCCAGGGGTCCGTCCTCGACACCAAGGGGTCCGTCCTCGATCCGGCCCACCGGGCGCTCAGCATCGGCATGGTCTCCGTCGTCCTGCTCATCGCCTTCGAGGCGACCGCCGTCGGCACGGCCATGCCCGTGGCCGCCCGCGAGCTGAACGGCATCCCCCTCTACGCCTTCGCCTTCTCCGCCTACTTCACCACCAGCCTCTTCGCCATGGTCCTGGCCGGACAGTGGTCCGACCGCCTCGGGCCGCTCGCGCCGCTCACCGCAGGCATCAGCGCCTTCGCCGCCGGGCTGCTGCTCTCCGGGACCGCCGGCGCCATGTGGATGTTCATCCTCGGGCGGGCCGTCCAGGGCCTCGGCGGGGGGCTCGTCATCGTCGCGTTGTACGTGGTCGTCGGCCGGGCCTACGCCGAGCACCTCAGACCCGCGATCATGGCCGCGTTCGCCGCGAGCTGGGTCGTCCCCTCCGTCGTCGGACCGCTCGCCGCCGGAACGATCACCGAGCACCTCGGCTGGCGCTGGGTCTTCGTCGGCATCCCCGCCCTCGTCGTCTTCCCGCTGGCCCTCGCGCTCCCCGCGATCCGCCGCACCGCCTCGGGACCGGCCGACCCGACCGCGCCCGTCGCGCCCTGGGACCGGCGCCGGATCAGGCTCGCGCTCGGCATCTCGGCGGGTGCGGCGCTCCTCCAGTACGCGGGCCAGGAGCTGCGCTGGCTGTCCCTGCTGCCGGCGGCGGCCGGCATCGCGTTCCTCGTGCCCGCGGTCCGCGGGCTCCTTCCGCACGGCACCTACCGGGCGGCCCGCGGACTGCCGTCCGTCGTCCTGCTTCGCGGCATCGCCGCGGGTGCCTTCATCGCGGCCGAGTCCTTCGTGCCGCTGATGCTGGTCACCCAGCGGGGCCTGAGCCCCACCCTGGCCGGGCTCTCCCTGGCCGCGGGCGGCCTCACCTGGGCCCTCGGCTCCTGGATCCAGGCCCGGCCGTGGACGGAACCGTACCGGGAACGGCTCGTCGTCCTCGGCATGGTCCTGGTCGCGATCGCCATCGCGGCGGCGCCGAGCGTGCTGATCACCGCGGTGCCGGTCTGGGTGGTCGCGGCGGCCTGGGGGCTCGGCTGCCTCGGCATGGGGGCGGTGATCGCCTCGACGAGCGTGCTGCTCATGAAGCTGTCGGCGCCCGAGGAGGTCGGCGCGAACTCCGCCGCCCTGCAGATCTCCGACGGCCTCTCGAACGTCCTGCTCCTCGCCGCGGGCGGCGCGGCCTTCGCCGCGCTCGGCGGCGGCGCGGTCGGCCACGCCGTCACGTCGTCCGCGTCCACGGGCTCCCACCCGGGGGCCTTCGCGGCGGTCTTCCTGCCGATGGCGGGGGTCGCGGCGGTGGGGGCGTGGGTGGCGACGCGGCTGCACGCGGCGCCGGTGCGGGCCTGACGCGATTCGGTACCACTCTGGCCCCATTCTTGATACCTTTGCGGTATGGCAATGAACCTGCGTCTCCGCGACGACCAGCAAGAGGCACTCAAGCTCCGCGCTGAGGAGGAGGGCCGCAGCATGCACGCCATAGTGCTTCAGGCGATCGACCGCTACCTGGAACAGGAGGTCGATCGGGAGGCTGTGCGCAAGCTCGGCGCCAAATACGCGCTGCGCCACGCGGAGCTGCTGAAGCGGTTGGGGGAGTAGATGAAGTACCTGACGGCCGAAGAGGTCCTCGAACTGGCGGACCTCGCCTGCGCCGGGCAGCAGATCGCGGTGCGCGATCTCGGCCTGCTCAAGTCGGCGGTACACCGCCCCCAGTCGCAGATGTACGGGATCGAGGCGTACACCGACCTCTTCGAGAAGGCCGCCTCGCTGCTCCAGTCGCTCGCCGTGAACCACCCCCTGGTGGACGGCAACAAGCGCATGGCGTGGATGTGCACGGTCGTCTTCCTCGACCTCAACGGCCGGGAGATGGTCGACGTCGACCAGGAAGAGGCGTACAAGCTGGTCATCGAAGTGGCCTCCGGCGAGCTGGAGGATGTGACCCTCATCGCGCGGCGGCTGCGCGGCCTCCACGAGGCGACGTGAGCTGAATCGCAACCGGGCCCCACCGGCCCGGTTTCATACGACGTTCCGGCCGGGCCGCCGGTAAGGTGGCCCGGTTGTCATATCTGGACGAGCGTCGAACCCGGAGATCGTGACTACTACCACCACCTCCTCCCATCACCTTTCTCCCGCCTTCCCAGGACGGGCCCCGTGGGGTACCGCCGGCAAGCTGCGCGCCTGGCAGCAGGGCGCGATGGAGAGATACATCCAGGAGCAGCCCCGTGACTTCCTCGCCGTCGCCACACCCGGCGCCGGCAAGACCACCTTCGCGCTGACCCTCGCGTCATGGCTGCTGCACCACCACGTCGTGCAGCAGATCACCGTCGTCGCGCCCACCGAGCACCTGAAGAAGCAGTGGGCCGCCGCCGCCGCGCGGATAGGGATCAAGCTGGACCCGGACTACAGCGCCGGGCCGCTCAGCAAGGAGTACGACGGGGTCGCCATCACCTACGCCGGTGTCGGTGTCCGCCCGATGCTGCACCGCAACCGGTCCGAGCAGCGCAAGACCCTCGTCATCCTCGACGAGATCCACCACGCCGGAGACTCCAAGTCCTGGGGCGAGGCATGCCTGGAGGCCTTCGAGCCCGCCACGCGGCGCCTCGCGCTGACCGGCACCCCGTTCCGTTCCGACACCAACCCCATCCCCTTCGTCACGTACGAGGAGGGGAACGACGGCATCCGGCGGTCCTCCGCCGACTACACCTACGGCTACGGCAACGCCCTCGGCGACGGCGTCGTCCGGCCCGTCATCTTCCTCTCCTACAGCGGCAACATGCGCTGGCGCACCAAGGCCGGCGACGAGATCGCCGCCCGTCTCGGCGAGCCGATGACGAAGGACGCCGTCTCGCAGGCCTGGCGGACCGCCCTGGACGCCAAGGGCGACTGGATGCCGAACGTCCTGCGCGCCGCCGACCAGCGGCTCACCGAGGTCCGCAAGTCCATCCCCGACGCGGGCGGCCTCGTCATCGCCTCCGACCAGGACTCGGCCCGCTCGTACGCCAAGCTGATCCGTGAGATCACCGGCACCAAGGCCACCGTCGTGCTGTCCGACGACACCGGCGCCTCGAACCGCATCGACGAGTTCAGCGAGAACAACGACCGCTGGATGGTCGCCGTCCGCATGGTGTCCGAGGGCGTCGACGTGCCCCGCCTGGCCGTCGGCGTGTACGCGACGACGATCTCGACCCCCCTGTTCTTCGCGCAGGCCGTCGGCCGTTTCGTGCGTTCGCGCAGGCGCGGCGAGACCGCCTCGGTGTTCCTTCCCACGATCCCCAGCCTCCTCGGTTTCGCCAACGAGATGGAGGTCGAGCGCGACCACGTCCTCGACAAGCCCAAGAAGCAGGGCGAGGAGGACCCGTACGCCGAGTCCGAGAAGGAACTCGCCGAGGCGGAGCGCCAGCAGGACGAGGACACCGGCGAGCAGGACATGCTGCCCTTCGAGGCGCTGGAGTCCGACGCCGTCTTCGACCGCGTCCTCTACAACAGCGCCGAGTTCGGCATGCAGGCCCACCCCGGCAGCGCCGAGGAGCAGGACTACCTCGGCATCCCGGGCCTCCTCGAACCCGACCAGGTCCAGCTGCTCCTGCAGAAGCGCCAGGCCCGGCAGATCGCGCACAGCCGCAAGAAGCCGGACGACGAGGCGGACCTGCTCGAACTCCCCGCCGAGCGACGCCCTGTCGTTTCCCACAAGGAGCTCCTCGAGCTGCGCAAGCAGCTCAACACCATGGTCGGCGCGTACGTCCACCAGACCGGCAAGCCCCACGGTGTGATCCACACGGAGCTCCGCCGGGTCTGCGGCGGGCCCCCGAGCGCGGAGGCCACCGCCGGGCAGATCCGCGAGCGGATCAAGAAGGTGCAGGAGTGGGCCACCCGGATGCGGTGACCCCGTTCCGTGCCCCCTGAGCGTGGCTGAGGCCCGTACGACGGCGTTCGTACGGGCCTCACTCGTCCCACGGCGGCGGAACCGGTGAAGGAACCGCGGCAGGACCGGCGTCGGAGACCGGCCCCCACGGTCGGCCTCCGGGCCCTTCCACGCTACGTGCACGACAAAGCCGATCTTGTCCGCCAAAGTCCCGCATGCGACCGACGAAGGTCCCGAACCGTCTCTATTCGCTCGTCGGCGCCCGGATTCTGGACGAGGTCTTCCGCTGAGCGGAGCGGGTCGCTACTGTCCCGGCTCAAAAGCAATCGCCCCGTGGCAGCGCCGCCGCGGAGCGCAGCCGGTGTACCCCTTCCTGCCGGCGGCCTCTGACGTGCGTCGCCGACGGGACCGGTGACGCGACCCCCGTGAGAGCCCGCCGCCACTCACTCCGAAGGAGAGGGCGTCGTGACCGCGGAGACCTCCCAGACGCTCGACCGGGGACTCAGAGTCCTCAAACTGCTCGCCGACACCGACCACGGCCTGACCGTCACCGAGTTGTCCAACAAACTCGGTGTCAACAGGACCGTCGTCTACCGTCTGCTCGCCACCCTGGAGCAGCACGCCCTCGTCCGCCGCGACCTCGGCGGACGCGCCCGCGTCGGCCTCGGCGTGCTCCGGCTCGGCCGCCAGGTCCACCCCCTCGTGCGGGAGGCCGCGCTCCCCGCGCTGCGCTCGCTCGCCGAGGACATCGGGGCGACCGCCCACCTGACACTCGTCGACGGCGCGGAGGCACTCGCGGTCGCGGTCGTCGAACCGACCTGGACCGACTACCACGTCGCCTACCGGGCCGGATTCCGCCATCCGCTCGACCGTGGCGCGGCCGGCCGCGCCATCCTCGCCGCCCGGCAGGGCGGCCTGATCGAACCGGGCTACACGCTCACCCACGGCGAGCTGGAGGCGGGTGCGAGCGGCGCGGCCGCCCCGCTCGTCGGCGTGACGGGTGTCGAGGGCAGCGTCGGCGTCGTGATGCTCGCGGACGCGGTGCCGGAGCGGGTCGGGCCCCGGGTGGTGGACGCGGCCCGGGAGGTCGCGGACGCGCTGCGCTAGGGCGCGCGGCGGCCGGGAGCACGGCGGCCGGGCGCGCGGCCCGAGGGCGGGGCCGTCAGTCGTCGGTGCCGCCCTACGGCGTCGTGCCGACGACGAGCATGCCCAAGGGGCTTTGTCCGTGGTGGACCGATCGGCCTGTTCTCGTTGTCGTGATCAGGCCTGCCGCTCTCAAGGCCGCCGCCAGACCCCCGGCCCCGGCGCTTCCCGGGATCCGGGGATGGGCGACGCCCAAGACACCCGATCACCTGCTCGGTGGCCACGCACCCGCCCGCCGTACCGTCGCCAAGGGAGCCCTCGCCGGGGCCGCCGCCCTGCTGCTCGGCACCGGCACCGCCTCGGCCACCCCCGCCCCGCGAAGCCTCGTCCTCCGGCTGCCCGCCCCCACCGGCCCCCACGCCGTAGGCGCCACCGTCCGGCACCTCGTCGACCCCTCCCGCAACGACCCGTGGGCGCCCGCCATCGGTGTGCGGGAGCTGATGGTCACCGTGTTCCGGCCGGCCGCCTCCGGCCGGGGTCTCCCGCGACTGCCGCACCTCACCCCCGATGCCGCCGACGTGTTCACCTTCCTCGCCCATCTGGTCCGCCCGGCCCTGCCAGAGGCCGGGGTCGACTGGGCGGCCACCCTCACCCACGCCCGGACCGGCGCCCCGCCGCTGCCCGGCCGGCGCCCGGTGCTGGTGTACAGCCCCGGCGGCGGGGACTCCCGCGCCCTTGGCAGCTCCCTCGCGATCGACCTCGCATCGCACGGCTGGACCGTCGTCACCGTCGACCATCCCGGTGACGCGTCCGAGGTGGAGTTCCCCGACGAGCGGCCGGGGCGCGATCGGATCCGGACCACCGTCCTCCGCCCCGATCTCGACGCCGGGACCTTCCGCACCATGATCGACACCAGGGTCGCCGACCTCCGCTTCGTCCTCGACGCCCTCGGCCTCGACCGGGTCGGGCTCTACGGGCACTCCGCGGGCGGCACGGCCGTCGCCCAGGCGCTCCACGAGGACCCGAGAGTCGCCGCCGCCGTGAACCCGGAGGGGTACCTGGACCTGATGGACGGCGCGCTCCTCCCCGTCGCCCGCGAGGGCACGGACCGGGCGCTGCTCCTCGCCGGCACCGACGGCTTCCGCGACGCGCGCCTCGACCGCTCCTGGTCGGCGCTGCTCGCCCACGGCGGACCCGTCGCCCGCCGGCAGCTCGCCGACAGCCACCACTGGGTCTTCACCGACTACGCGGCCCTGGTGCCACAGCTTCGGGCCGCCGGTCTGACGACCGCCGCCGGGCGCGCCGAGATGGTCGGCACCGTCGACCCCCGGGTCTCGGTGCCCGCCGTACGGAAGCTCGTACGGTCCTTCTTCGCCCGCCACCTGCCCGTGCCCGGGTCCAGGCCCGTGCCCGGGTCCAGGCCCGTGCCCGGGGCCGGGGCTGGGGTCGTGCCGGGGTCCGGCCACGGGCACGCGCCCGGCTCCGCGCCCCCGGCCCGGTGGGGGCGGTCGCCCCAGTAGATTGGAGGCGTGCTCTCCAGTCTCTCCCGTCCCAAGGCGCTCGCGGTCTGCGCGCTGCCCGTCGTCGCGCTCTTCGCCGTCGTCGGGCTGGCGCCGCTGCCCTTTGCCATCGCGCAGCCCGGTACGACCGCCGATGTGCTCGGCAAGGACAAGGGGCAGGAGGTCATCACGATCACCGGCGCCCCGGTCCGGCCCTCCGAGGGGCAGCTGCGGATGACGACGATCGTCGCGACCGGGCCGTCCACGGACGTGGACCTCGGGGACGTGACCGACGCCTGGTTCCGTGCGGACCGGGCCGTCCTGCCGCGCGACTCCGTCTACCCCCCGGGGAAGTCCGACGCCGAGGTCGAGAAGCACAACCTCGGCCAGATGAAGGAGTCGCAGGACGCGGCCACGCTGGCCGCCCTCGACCACCTCGGCGAGGACCCCGACAAGGTGAAGGTCACGCTGCACCTCGCCGACATCGGCGGGCCCAGCGCCGGGCTGCTGTTCTCCCTCGGCATCGTCGAGAAGCTCGACGGCGACGGCGCCGGCGGTGACCTCACCGGGGGCCGGATCATCGCCGGTACGGGGACCATCGACCCGGACGGCACGGTCGGCGCCGTCGGCGGGGTCTCGCTGAAGACCCAGGCCGCCGCGCGGGACGGGGCCACCGTCTTCCTCGTACCGAAGGCCGAGTGCTCGGACGCCCGGGCCGAGCAGCCGGAGGGGCTGCGGCTCATCCCCGTCACCGCGCTCAGCGACGCGGTGGCGTCCCTGAAGGCCCTGGAACAGGGGCAGGAGTCGAAGGTTCCGTCCTGCTGACCGCGTCGCCACGGGAAGGCGGGCCGTCCTCGGGTGTGCGCTCCGGCGGCGGGGCGTTCATGGCCCGCCAGGCCGGGAAGACCAGCGGGGAGAGCGTGGCGAGGAAGTAGAGCCCGCCGATTCCCAGCAGCGTCGCCGTCAGGCCGGCGCGCTCGACGAGGAAGCCGGCCGTCAGACCGCCCAGCGGCGTCGTCAGGAGCACCCCCGCGGTGCTCGCGCCCATGACGCGGCTGCGCAGGGCGTCGGGGACCTGCTCGTACATCACCGTGGTCAGGATCGGGTTGAGGACGCCGACGCCGAATCCGGCCGCCGCGAGCGTCACGAGCAGGGGCGCGGTGGTGTCGGTGAGCGCGGCCACCACGTACGGCGGGGCGCCGCCGAGCAGGAAGCCCGCCGTGAAGACGGCCCGGCGCGGGAAGCGCTGCCCGACCGCCCCGTAGAGCAGGGCACCGGCCAGGGCGCAGCCGCCGAAGACCGACACGAGCAGGCCCTGGGTGGCCGGACCGCCCAGCTCCTGGCGGGCGTGGACCGGAAGCAGCACCGAACTCCAGCTCTGGCTCAGGCCGTTGGTGACCATCACCATGACCGTGATGCCGAGCAGCAGCCGCGCGCGGAACAGGAAGGCGTACCCCTCGCGGAGATCGGACCGGTAGCGGGCCGGGGAGAGGCGGGGGCCGTCCCGCACCGGTTCCGCCGAGGGCACTCCGCGCAGGCCCGCGGTGACGAGCAGCGCGGAGAGGCCGAAGGTCGCCGCGTCGAGGACCAGGACCGTGTCGGCGCCCATGAACGCCACGAGGAGTCCGGCGATCGCGGCGCCCGTCATCCGGGCCCCCCGCGCCACGGCGTCGTACAGGCTGGCGGCCCGGGGGAGCGAGGTCCCGGCGCGCCGGGCGAGATCGGGGACCAGGACGTGCCGGGCCATCTCCCCGGGAGCGTGGAAGAGGCCGGTGACGGCCATCAGGGCGCACAGCATCCAGAACTCCAGGACTCCGGCGCGGTGCAGCAGCGGGATCGCGGCGAGCGCGAGCCCGCAGACCAGGTCGGAGGCGATGCTGACCCGGCGGCGGCCGATCCGGTCGATGACCGGGCCTCCGGCGATCGCGGAGACGAGGACGGGCAGGGCCGCGCAGAAGGCGACGAAGCCCGCTTTGCCGGGGCTTCCCGTGGTGTCGAGGGCGAACCACGGGACGCCGATGAGCGTGAGCGAATTCCCTGTGATGGATACGGCGTTGGCGGTGAGGACGGTCGTGAGGGGGGCCCGGTCCCGCGTCGTGGTGCTGGCCCTCCCCGTATCCGGCTCCGTCGTGTCCGCGTCTTGTCCCCCCGGAGTGGTCATGCGGCCAGGGTGACCGGGCGGTGGTGTGCGGGTGTGGCCAGGCGCAGGCCCAACTCGACGAGGCACCAGCCGAGTTGGACGCGGAGGGCGGGGCCGGGGACGCGCGGGGCGGTGGTGGCGGCCTCGCGGTGGAGTTCGGTGGCGCGCAGCCGGTGGAGCTGGAGGTGAATGTCGGCGTGCATGGCTCCGTGGTTCCTTCCGTCAGTTCTCGTACTGCGGGAACGCGTGCAGATGGATCCGTACGCGCTTGGCGTCGGGCGCGTCGGCTTCCTCGATGTCCCGGTAGCTCGCGATGAGCGCGTGCATCCTCTGGTCGAGCTCGCGGAGCTTCTCGGGGGGCAGGCGCAGGGTGAAGTCGCTCATGTCGGACACACCGAGCCAGGCGTCGTCCCAGTCGTGCCGAGTGCCGAGGTAGGTGCTCAGCTCCTGGGTGTGGATGGTCGCGATCTCGTGGACGTAGAGGTCGAGGGCGCCGCGGACCTCGGGGTCCGGGTTCCGGGAGAGCGTCTCGTCGACCGTCACGCCCTGCTGGGCGGCCTTCCACCACCGCTCCCGTCCCTTGCCGCGCGTCGGGTCGTCCTCGACGAAGCCGTGGGCCGCGAGCTGGCGCAGGTGGTAGCTGGTCGCGCCGCTGGACTCGCCCAGTCGCTCGGCGAGCCCGGAGGCGGTGGCGGGGCCGTGGGCGCGCAGGGCCCGCAGCAGCCGGATGCGGAGGGGATGGGCGAGCCCGCGCAGGGTGCGCGGGTCCAGGGGGCGGGTCGGGAACGCTTCGGGCTCGGGCATGGTCCGAGCGTAGAGTTGCAAAGGACTGGTTGCAAGGGATTCTTTGCAACCAGTCCTTTGCAGTCGCTTCCTCGTGTCCGGCCGCCCTGCTCCTGCGCGGCCGTGCGTCTGCGGCTCGTGCGCCACCTGCTCCCGAGCCGCCGTGCTCCCGAGCCGCCCTACTCCTGCACCGCCTACTCCTGCGCCGCCTGCTCCACCAGCGGGATGATCCGCAGCGGCACCGGGTTCTCCATCACGATCGCCGTCGACGCCCGCATGATCCCCTCGAACGCCACCACCTTGTCGATCACCCGCTGGAGGTCCGCGTTCGAGCGGGCGACGAGGCGGCAGAGCATGTCGCCGTGGCCCGTCGTCGTGTGCAGCTCCAGGACCTCCGGCACCGTCGCCAGATGCCCCCGGACGTCCGCTCCCTGCCCCTGCTTGATCTCCAGGGTCGCGAACGCCGTCACCGGATAGCCGAGCGCCGCCGGGTCCACCTGCGGCCCGAAACCCCTGATCACCCCGCTCGCCTGGAGCCGGTCGAGCCGAGCCTGCACCGTCCCCCGGGCCACCCCGAGCCGCCGGGAGGCCTCCAGGACCCCGATGCGCGGCTCGCGCGCGAGGAGCGTGATGAGCCGGCCGTCCAGATGATCGATCGCCACAGCGGTCTCCCCATGGTCAGGATGTACAAGTCGCACGGCCATACTCGCCCGTCACTGTGCAACATGACCAGTAGATCAGCGAACTCTTGCGCACCTTGCAGAACGGCGGGACATTGCTGCCATGACTGAGACCATCGATCACACCCCCTCCACCGCGCGGCAGGCCGATCCCTTCCCCGTGAAGGGAATGGACGCGGTCGTCTTCGCCGTCGGCAACGCCAAGCAGGCCGCGCACTACTACTCCACGGCCTTCGGCATGAAGCTCGTCGCCTACTCCGGACCGGAGAACGGCACCCGCGAGACCGCCAGCTACGTCCTCACCAACGGCGCCGCCCGGTTCGTGTTCACCTCCGTCATCAAGGTCACGACCGACCGGGGCCGCTTCCTCGCCGATCACGTCGCCGAGCACGGCGACGGCGTCGTCGACCTGGCCATCGAGGTGCCGGACGCCCGCGCCGCGTACGCCTACGCCGTCGAGCACGGCGCCACCGGCCTCACCGAGCCGCACGAGGTCAAGGACGAGCACGGCACCGTCGTCCTCGCCGCCATCGCCACGTACGGCAAGACCCGCCACACCCTCGTCGAGCGCTCCGGCTACGACGGCCCCTACCTGCCGGGCTTCGTCGCCGCCAAGCCGATCGTCGAGCCGCCGGCCAAGCGCACCTTCCAGGCCATCGACCACTGCGTCGGCAACGTCGAGCTCGGCAAGATGAACGACTGGGTCGGCTTCTACAACAAGGTCATGGGCTTCACGAACATGAAGGAGTTCGTGGGCGACGACATCGCCACCGAGTACTCCGCCCTCATGTCGAAGGTCGTCGCGGACGGCACCCTCAAGGTGAAGTTCCCGATCAACGAGCCCGCGATCGCGAAGAAGAAGTCGCAGATCGACGAGTACCTGGAGTTCTACGGCGGCGCCGGCGTCCAGCACATCGCCCTCGCCACCAACGACATCGTCGCCACCGTGCGCGCGATGCGGGCCGCCGGTGTCTCCTTCCTCGACACCCCCGACTCGTACTACGACACCCTCGGCGAGTGGGCCGGCGAGACCCGTGTGCCCGTCGAGACCCTGCGCGAGCTGAAGATCCTCGTCGACCGCGACGAGGACGGCTACCTGCTGCAGATCTTCACCAAGCCGGTCCAGGACCGCCCGACCGTCTTCTTCGAGATGATCGAGCGCCACGGCTCCATGGGCTTCGGCAAGGGCAACTTCAAGGCGCTGTTCGAGGCCATCGAGCGCGAGCAGGAGAAGCGCGGCAACCTCTGACACCCGTTCGCACGGTGAGGGGCCCGGGGCCACGCCCCGGGCCCCTCACCGTGCGCCACCGACCGGGCCGTCCCGGGCACGCGGCCGACGCTGTGTCCGGACGGCGGCCCTCGGCGTCCCGGCGGGACACGGGGCCTGCCCGGGACGCCGTAAATCCTTCCCGCCCGCCGGCCCCCGCGCGGGTTTCGCCGCCGAGGCCCGCGCGTGCGGACCCCTACGCGGGCTTGCCCGCCTGCGCGGGTTCGGCGGGCGCCGCGGGTTCGGCGGGCTTCACGGGCTGTGCAGGCTTCGCGGGCTTCTCCGGGGTGCGTGACCCCTCCCGCCGCGGCTTCTCCGGCTCCGGCTCCGGCTCCGGGCGGAGTTCCCTCGGGAGTTCGTCCGACGGCTCGCCGAGCGCCGCCACCGCCTCCTCCGCCCTCGGCGCGAGCAGCGGCGAGAAGTGCGGGTTGATCCGCAGCGCCTCCGCCAGGTGCCGCCGGGCGGGGCCGTGCTCCTCCAGGGCCCGCTCGATCTCGCCCCGGTGGTACGAGAAGAGGGCGCTCCGCAGGCCCTCCTCCGTGGCCCGTGTCGCGTACCCCAGCGCCTCCTTGGGCGCACCCGCCCGGTACAGCGCCCACCCCAGCGCGTCCGCGACCCGCACCGAGCGGTGCCCGCGCGCCCACTCCGCCCGCATCCGGGCGACCGCGGCCGCCGCGTTCCCGTGGTCCGCGTCGAGCAGCGCCAGGGTCACCTCCCCGCCCGCCCACGTGCCGGTCCGCAGCCGCTCGTACAGCGCCCGCGCGTCCCCGTTCAGGCCCAGCGACTCGGACAGCTCGCCGGCCTCCAGGACGTACTCCGGCAGCGGCAGCCGGGCCAGCGCCGCCCGCCAGTCCCGCAGTGCCTCGTCGGTGCGGCCCAGCGCCGTCAGCGCCCGCGCCCGGCCCGCGAGCGAGGGCCCGTGGTCCCGTACCTGCGTCAGCGCCTCCCCGAACCGCGCGAGCGCCTCGTCCGGTTCGCCGCGCTCCCACGCCAGGTCCCCGACCCGTGCCAGCGCGGCCGCCTTGTCCGGGGCCGTCTCCGCGAGCGCCACCGCGTCGAGGGCCGCCGCGTCGGCGTCCTCGCGCCAGCCCCGGTCGCGGAAGGTCTGCGCGGCCCGGGCCCGCACCACCGCGCCCGCGTGGAGCCCCTCCAGGGTCTCCATCGCCTTCCGGGCCGCCTGGTAGTTCCCGAGACCGTTGTACGCGTCCATCAGGACCGGGTACGCGGGCCAGCGGCGCGGATCCGCCTTCCGGACCTTCTCGCCCCATTCCACGGCCGACTTCCAGTCGCCGCGCGCCCCCGCGAGCGCCCCCAGGCCCAGCTGGGCCGCCGTGTTGCCGCGCGCGGCGGGCCGTTCGGCCAGCGAGCGCCGCAGCGCCTGCTCGGCGCGCGGATAGTCCCGTACGTCGCCGAGGCGCGCGCCCCGCTCCGTGTACGCCGCGCCGAGCTCCGCCCAGGACGCGTCGTCGTCCGGGTGGCCGCGCAGCCACTTCTCCCGGTCGGTGATCAGCGCGGCCAGGTCCGGGAGCGCGGCCTGCGCGCCCGCGTGGGCCGCGATCGTCGCCCGCTCGGCCGGACCGGGCGGGGGCGGCGGCCCCTGGTCGAGGAGCTCGGGGACGTAAAGGAGTGCCGTCGCCGCGAGCACCGCGCCCACTCCGGCCGCGAGGACCGTCCTCGACACGTTCTGCGTCTTCATGGCGCTCACTGTGGCCCGCGCGTGCCTGTACGAAGAGCACACGAAGCGCCTGCCCCGGCGGGTTCACACCGATGGCCCCGGGTGCCACGCTGGAGTCATGGACGATCTTCTGACGCGGCTGCGCGCCGGGCTGCCCGCCGAGGCGCTGCTCACCGATCCGGACGTGACCGCCTCCTACGCGAACGACATGGCGAGCTTCTGCGAGGCCGGCGTTCCGGCGGTCGTCGTGCTCCCGCGCACCGTCGAGCAGGTGCAGCACGTCATGCGGACCGCGACCGAACTCCGCGTCCCCGTCGTCCCGCAGGGAGCCCGCACGGGCCTCTCCGGCGGCGCCAACGCCTCCGAGGGCTGCATCGTGCTCTCCCTGGTCAAGATGGACCGCATCCTGGAGATCAACCCGGTCGACCGGATCGCCGTCGTCGAACCGGGTGTCGTCAACGCGGTGCTGTCACGGGCCGTCGCCGAGCACGGCCTCTCCTACCCGCCGGACCCGTCCAGCTGGGAGACGTGCACCATCGGCGGAAACATCGGCACGGCCTCCGGCGGTCTGTGCTGTGTGAAGTACGGGGTGACGGCCGAGTACGTCCTCGGCCTCGACGTCGTGCTCGCCGACGGCCGGCTCCTGTCCACCGGCCGCCGCACCGCCAAGGGCGTCGCCGGCTATGACCTCACCAGGCTCTTCGTCGGCTCGGAGGGCAGTCTCGGCATCGTCGTCCGGGCCGTGCTCCAGCTGAAGCCGCAGCCTCCGGCGCAGCTCGTGCTGGCCGCCGAGTTCCCCTCCGCGGCCGCCGCCTGTGCGGCCGTCTGCACGATCATGGAGCGCGGGCACACCCCGTCGCTGCTCGAACTCATGGACCGCACCACCGTCCAGGCCGTCAACAGGATGGCGCGCATGGGTCTGCCCGACACCACCGAGGCGCTGCTGCTGTGCGCCTTCGACACCCCCGACCCGGCCGCCGATCTGGCCGCCGTGGGGGAGCTGTGCGCGGCTGCGGGCGCCACCGAGGTCGTCCCGGCCGCCGACACCGCCGAGTCCGAACTCCTCCTCCAGGCACGCCGGCTCTCCCTCACGGCCCTGGAGACGATCAAGTCGGCGACGATGATCGACGACGTGTGCGTGCCGCGGACGCGGCTCGCCGAGATGCTCGCCGGCACGGCGGCGGTCGCGGAGAAGTACGACCTGACCATCGGGGTCTGCGCGCACGCCGGCGACGGCAACACCCATCCCGTCGTCTGCTTCGACCACACCGACGAGGACGAGTCGCGGCGCGCGCGGGAGTCCTTCGACGAGATCATGGCGCTCGGGCTCGCGCTCGGCGGCACGATCACCGGCGAGCACGGCGTGGGCGTCCTCAAGAAGGAGTGGCTGGCCCGGGAGCTGGGGCCGGTCGGCATCGAGCTGCAGCGCGGGATCAAGGCCACCTTCGACCCGTTGGGGCTGCTCAACCCCGGAAAGCTGTTCTGACGCGGCGGCCCCGTGAGGTCGCGGTCGCACGGGTGCCGGGCTCACTGCTCGCCGTCCTGCGACTCGTCCGAAGGCCACGGGTCGCGCAGCCACAGCTCGTCGGCGATCACGGTGGTCGCCAGGAGTTCGGCGAGTCCGTCGTCGATGCCGAGGCGCTCGGACTCGGTGCCCGGCGGCACCGCGCGCAGGGTCCGCTCCAGCCAGGCGGACACCTGCGCGGAGGGCGCCTCCAGCAGGGCGTCGCCGTCGGGGGAGGAGAGCGCCATCAGGATGACACTGCGGCCGTCGACCTTCGTGGGCCAGATGCGCACGTCGCCGTGCCCGCAGGCCCGGAACACGCCCTCGACCAGGAGTTCGCGCGCGAACGTCCAGTTGACCGGGTGGTCGGTGCCGATGTGGAACGTGATGTGGACGGCGTACGGGTCGTCCGTGCGGTAGGCGAGCCGGGCGGGGACGGGGACGGCACGCTCGGGCGAGAGCACCAGCTTCAGCTCCAGCTCGCGCTCGACGGTGTTGTTGTCGGTGTTCTGCATGGTCGTACTCCCTCTCGCCGGCCGGCCCCGTGCGGGCCTTCGTCTGGAGAGAGCGGCGTACCCGCGGCTCATTACGCGACTTCGGGAAGTTTTCTCGGGAAGTTTTTTCCGGGCAGGGGTACGGGGAGCATGTACCGGCCCGAACATCACCGGGAGTGATCGATTCCGGTATGCGTCCTCCTCGAAGGCGGGCTTTCTCACGGGCTCTTTGTTCCCTCGGGGGCGTTCTTCGTTACTGTCCTCCTTGGGCGCGGCACGCCCGGCACGCGGCCGCGCGGATCAAGGGCGTTGTGACTGAACGGAGTCGGGGCAGTGGCTACTCCTCCTGGAGGCGGCGGAGAGGTACCGCAGGCGGGGTACTACCCGGACCCGTCCATTCCCGGGTACATCCGGTACTGGAACGGGGGCGCCTGGGTTCCCGGCACGAGCAGGCCCGCGCCCACGGACGGTGAGGTTCCGGCCGGTCCGCCGGCCTCGGCGATCCCGGACGGCCCGATCCTGGCCTCCGGCCCGGCGCCCGCACCGGTCGCCGCGCAGCCGGCCCGGCCCGAACCGGAACCGGTCCAGCCGCACCAGCCCGCGCAGCACCGGCCGCAGCCGTTCCAGGACGAGCCGGCGCAGCAGCCGCAGCCGTTCCAGGACGAGCAGCAGCACCGGCCGCAGCAGCCGCAGCAGTTCAGGGACGAGCAGCCGCAGCCGCAGTCGCAGCAGCCGTACGAGCAGCAGTCTCAGCAGCCGTACGAGCGGCAGCTTCAGCCGCAGCGGCACCAGCTCCCCGAGCAGCCGTACCAGCCGCAGCCGGCTCCCGAGCCGGAGCCCGCGCGTCCCGCCGCATCCGTACCGGCACAGTCCCAGGCGCCCGCGCAGCAGCTTCCCGCGCAGGACCGGTCACCCGCCCTGGCCCCCGTACCCACCGTGGAGGAGACGGGGCCCGTCTTCTTCGACGAGGAGCCGGCTCCCGCGGAACCCGCCTCGGCCTGGCAGGCGGACACCTCCCGCCAGACCGGCTTCGGCGGCGACCTCGACCAGAAGGTCTCCTGGGGCGCGCCCCGGACCCCCGACCCGCGCACCCCGGCCGACTGGCCGGTCGCCGGTGCGGGCGAACCCGAGCCCGAGAACGCGGCGCGGTCCGCCGCCCCGGCGGCGGACCCCCGGGCCACCGGGGGAGCGGCGCGCCTCGGCGGGATGCCGGTCACGCCGATCCCCGCGCCCGCGCCCGCCGCGGCGCCTCAGCAGCCGCAGCCGGCCCCGCAGGCACCCCGGCCCCGGCCGGCGGCTCCCCGGCCGGCCCCCGAGCCTGCCGCGGCCGCCGCCCCGGCGCCCGCGCCCGCCCCCGTACAGCAGGCGTCCGTCCCGGCCCCGGCGCCCGCGACCCCCTCCTGGGCCCAGCAGGCGCAGCCGCAGGCCCAGGCGCAACAGCCGCAGCCCCAGACCGCCCAGGACCCGCAGCAGCCCGTCGTCCCCTGGAAGCCGCCCGTCGACGACCTGTTCGTGCAGGCGGCCCGCGCGCAGGCCTCCGCGCGCCCCGCCGGGCTCGGCCGGAGGCTGATCGCCCGGTTGATCGACACCCTCGTCCTGGGCGCGCTCGTCGGCGCCGCCGCCTTCCCGTTCGTGACCGCCGCCCTCGACCACATCAACGGCAAGATCGAGGCGGCGAAGCAGTCCGGCGTCACCGTCCAGGTGTGGCTCGTCGACGGCACGACCTCCGTGCAGTTCGGCATCGCGCTGGCCGCGTTCTTCGTCATCGGCGTCCTGTACGAGGCGCTGCCCACCGCCAAGTGGGGGCGCACGCTCGGCAAGAGGCTGTGCGGGATCGAGGTGCGGGACATCGAGGCGCACCAGCCGCCGCGGTTCGGGGCGGCCCTGCGCCGCTGGCTCGTCTACAGCGTCCTGGGGCTGCTGGCCATCGGCGTCCTCAACGTCCTGTGGTGCCTCTTCGACCGCCCCTGGCGGCAGTGCTGGCACGACAAGGCCGCCCGTACGTTCGTGGCCCGCTGATCCGCGGGCCGCTGGCCCCCGGCCGGACCGGGTGACCCCCGGCGGCCTGGGGTCCCCCGAACGGGCGGTGATTCCTTGCGGGGGCGCCCGGCCCGGGATGCACTGCCCCCATGAGCACCGATCAGCCGCCGCCCGGCCAGCCGCCCGAGGAGGACCCGTTCCTCAAGAGGCCGCAGGAGCCTCCGCCGCCCTCCGCCGGCCAGCCGCCGCCGTCCGGACCGCCCCCGGAAGGGCCGCCGCCGGGGGGCCCGCCCCCGGAAGGGCCGCCGCCGGGAGGTCCGCCGCCCGGGAGTCCGTACGGACCCACGGGCGGTTCGCCGTACGGTTCCTCGGGCGGCTCGCCGTACGACAACGCGCCGCCGCCGCCCCCGTACGGCGGCTACGGCGCCGGGTACGGAGGGACCGATCCGCTCTCCGGGATGCCGCCGCTCGCCGAGTCGGGCAAGCGCATCATCGCCCGTGTCATCGACTGGCTGATCATCGCGATCCCGCTGGCGATCATCGGCATCCCGTTCAAGATCTACTCGCGGGCGACCGAGGACGGCAGCGACTTCGGCGACACGGTCAACAGCCTCAACGGCGGTAGCCAGCTGGTCTTCCAGCTGATCACGATCGTCGCGTACGTCGCGTACGACACGGTGATGGTCGCCAAGAACGGCCAGACCCTCGGCAAGAAGTGGATGAAGCTGCGGGTCGCGATGCTCAACGACGGCTCGACGCCGCCGATGAGCCAGTCGCTGCTGCGCGCGATCGTGCTGTGGCTGCCGGCCCTGGTCTGCTGTGCCTGCCTGTGGCCGCTGCTCCTGCTGATCCTGATCCTGGTCGACAAGCCCTACAAGCAGGGTCTGCACGACAAGGCGGCGAAGACGGTGGTGGTCTCCGTCCCGCAGTAGCCGGACCGACGTCGTCCGCGTGAGCCCGGCGGAGGCGACGTATGACGGACGAGGGTCACGAACCGGTCCGGGTGTCGACTCCCGCGCCCACGCGCGCGGTCGGTACCCGGACCTCTTCGTGTGCGGCGGGTGCCGGAGTCGGTGCGGCGGTCTTGACGCCCGCCGTCCGCAGGGGCATCGTCACCGCCACGAGCAGTCCGAGCAGCAGGCCGGCGAGACAGATCACCGTGATCCCGAGCGTGTTCGTCGTGCCGGAGAGCAGCAGCAGGGCGACGGTCGCGAGAACGACGGTGGCCGAACCGTAGGTGAGTTGCGCGGCGTTCGGACGCTGCATGACACGTACCGCCCTCTCAGGACAACGGTTCGACTCTAAGACCGTGGATGCCCGGGCGGAACCGAAGTAAGCGTGACCTCACCCACGATGCGGGGGCACGGGGTGCACGGGGGGCGCACGGAGTCACGGGTCGTGTGATTTTTCCCCGCGGGGCGCCTGCCGATCGTCCGATAATCGGAATTCCACTCCCGCATAGTGCAGTTGGTATGTGCAAGTCAAGATCTGTCTTTTCTTGCTTCCCTCCGGTCGAATGTCGTCACTTGTGACGCGCGACCCGCCGGACGGACACCCCACCTTCGGTCCGTAGCGCGGGCGCCGGGGAGGACATATCAAGTGACCAACAGACGACGGGCGATCAGAACGTCCGCAGTTGTTGTGGCGCTCGCGGCCACCGCCGCCACCGCCTCGACCTTCACCACCGCATGGGCCGACAATCACAGCAGTGTGAACCCGGCCGATGTCCGTCACGACCCGGCGCCCGGCGCCGGGATCGACAAGACGGCGGTCGACCACGACCTCGAGGGTCCCTTCAGCGAGCAGCAGGAGCAGCAGCGCAAGGCTGCCCTGGAGCAGGTGCTGAGTGGCGAGTCGAAGGTGGAGCGCCGAAACGGCTCCCAGGTCGTCAAGCTCGACGACAAGAAGTTCGTCGAGCTCGGCCGTGAGAAGACCGACAAGATCTTCACGATCCTCGTCGAGTTCGGCGACAAGGTGGACACCACCACCCTGGTCGACCGTGCGGACGACGAGACGACCGAGCCGAAGCCGAAGTTCGGCGGCACGCCCGGTCCCCTGCACAACCAGATAGCCAAGCCGGACCGTGCGCACGACAACTCCACGGACTGGAAGGCCGACTACAACCAGCAGCACTTCCAGGACCTGTACTTCGGCACCGGCAAGGACGCCAAGGGTCAGGCCAAGCAGTCGCTGAAGACCTACTACGAGAAGACCTCGTCCGGCCGTTACTCGGTCGACGGCAACGTCTCCGACTGGGTCAAGGTCGAGTACAACGAGGCCCGTTACGGCTCGAACTACTGCGGCAACAGCAACTGCTCCAACGTCTGGGACGCGGTCCGCGACGGCGTCACCGCCTTCGTGGCCGACCAGAAGGCCAAGGGCCGCACCGACGCCCAGATCAAGGCCGACATGGCCCAGTACGACCTCTGGGACCGGTACGACTTCGACGGCGACGGCAACTTCAACGAGCCCGACGGGTACATCGACCACTTCCAGATCGTCCACGCGGGCGAGGACGAGTCGGCGGGCGGCGGCGCCCAGGGCGGCGACGCCCTGTGGGCCCACCGCTGGTACGCCTACGGCACCAACGCGGGCAAGACCGGCCCGGCGAACAACAAGGCCGGCGGCACGCAGATCGGTGACTCCGGCATCTGGGTCGGCGACTACACGATGCAGCCGGAGAACGGCGGCCTCGGCGTCTTCGCGCACGAGTACGGCCACGACCTCGGTCTGCCGGACCTGTACGACACCTCCGGCCGTCCCGGCGCCGAGAACTCGACCGGCTTCTGGTCGCTCATGTCCTCCGGCTCCTGGCTCGGCCGCGGCAAGGACGCCATCGGCGACCTGCCCGGCGACATGAACGCCTGGGACAAGCTGCAGCTCGGCTGGCTGAACTACACCAAGGTCGCCAACGAGGCCCGCAAGTGGAACTCCACCCACAAGCTGGGCGTCGCCGAGTACAACACCAAGAACCCCCAGGCGCTCGTCGTCGAGCTGCCGAAGAAGGCCGTCACCACCGATGTCGTCGCGCCCGCCGAGGGTGCCACGCAGTGGTGGAGCAACATGGGTGACGACCTCAAGAACACCCTGACCCGCTCCGTCGACCTGACGGGCAAGACGTCCGCCTCCCTGAAGCTCAAGGGCTGGTACGACATCGAGCTCGACTACGACTACCTCTACACCGAGGTGTCGACCGACGGCGGCGCCAACTGGACGGCCCTGGACGGCACCGCCGACGGCAAGGCGCTCCCGCGCGACGCCAGCGGCGCCCCGGCGCTGACCGACGTCTCGGGCACGCACAAGGAGCTCGTCTACGGCCTCGACGCCTACGCGGGCAAGAAGTTCGACCTCCGCTTCCGCTACCAGACGGACGGCGGCGCCGGCGGCAAGGGCTTCACGGCCGACGCCATCACGCTGACCGCCGACGGTGCCACCGTCTTCTCGGACGGCGCCGAGAACGGTGACAACGGCTGGGCGGCCAAGGGCTTCTCGCGGGTCGGCAAGGGCTTCACGAAGGAGTACGAGCAGTACTACATCGCGGAGAACCGCCAGTACGTCTCGTACGACGCCACCCTCAAGGTCGGCCCGTACAACTTCGGGTTCACCGGTGACAAGGCGAGCTGGGTCGAGCACTACCCGTACCAGAACGGCCTGCTCATCTGGAAGTGGGACCTCTCCCAGAAGGACAACAACACCGCGGTCCACCCGGGCCAGGGTCTGATCCTTCCGGTCGACTCCCACCCGACCCCGCTGAAGTGGAAGGACGGCACCCTGATGCGCAACCGCGTCCAGGCGTACGACTCCACCTTCGGCACGTACAAGACCGACGGCCTCCTGCTCCACAAGGCCGACGTCGCGGCGTTCGTCCCGTCGCTGCCGGGCAACCCGGTCTTCGACGACCGCAAGGGCACGTACTGGCTCCAGGAGACGGCGCGCGCCGGTGTCCAGGTAACTGACACCAACACCAAGATCCAGGTCGTCAAGGAGCCGAAGAACGGCGAGACGATCACGGTCCGCGTGGGTCCGTCCACGAAGTAATCGGTAAAACCGCAGGTCAAAGCGTGATCGGCCGTCGCCCCTCTAGCGGGCGACGGCCGATCGTGTTTAGGTGCGTCTGACGCTTCAGACCGATGTTCTTATTGACAGTCGATCCACGGGGGAGTGGTTCCGCATGCCCAACGGAGGGTTCTGCAAGTTGCCGGGAGGCAGCGTGGTCGTCGCGATAGGGCTGCCCAGCCCGGCCCGCGACGGCGCCAGCGTCCGCTTCCTGGTCCACGCCGCGAACCGTGCCCGCGCCCTGACCCGGCTGCGGAACCTCGGGCTGCGGGCGGTCTACCTCCGGGGCAACAGCGAACCGCCCACCCCGGACGAGATCACTGCCGTCCTCCACCACCCCGACGGCCTGCTGTGGAGATCCGCGCCCGGCGCCGCCCAGGAGCTCTGGCACCCCGTACGGTCCCTCCCCAGGGAACCGGCGGCCTGAGCCCCCGACCGTTCCCCCGCGGGGCCGCCCTCAGGGCCCCCGCGGGCTGCCGGCCGGACCCTCGCGCGACCGTTCAGGCCACCACGGGCTTGCCGGTCAGCACCACGCCCGCCGCCCGCAGCTCCTCCAGGGCCCGGTCCGTCGTCTCCTTCGCGACGCCGGCCGTCAGGTCGAGCAGCACATGGGTGCGGAAGCCCTCACGGGCGGCGTCCAGGGCCGTCGCCCGCACGCAGTGGTCGGTGGCGATGCCCACCACGTCGACCTCGGCGACCTCCCGCTCACGGAGCCACTCCGCGAGCGTCCGCCCGTTCTCGTCGTGCCCCTCGAAGCCGCTGTACGCCGCGTCGTAGGCGCCCTTGTCGAAGACGGCGTCGATCGCCCCGCTGGCGACGGCCGGCGCGAAGTTCGGATGGAAGCCGACCCCCTCCGTGCCGGCCACGCAGTGCACCGGCCAGGAGGTGACGTAGTCCGGCTCCTCACCGGCCGGCGCGAAGTGCGCGCCCGGGTCGACGTGGTGGTCGCGGGTGGCGACCACGTGCCGGTAGGCGCTGCCCGCCGTCTGGCCGACCAGGTCGGTGATGGCGGCGGCGACGTCCGCGCCGCCGGTCACCGCGAGGCTGCCGCCCTCGCAGAAGTCGTTCTGAACGTCCACAACGATCAATGCGCGGTGCATGGCGGGTGTCCTTAGCGCGTCGGGGAGGGGTGGGACCGAGCCTAGAGACTCGGCCCGCCCACCGGGAGGGGGCGGGTCCGGTCTCCGTGGGGCTCCGGGACCTGTGCGGCTCTAGGCCAGGGCCTAGATGTACTCCGTCGGCAGCACCGGCTCGCCCCGGGAGAGCTGGATCGCCGACATCGGCAGCCCGGTGCGGGCCGCGATGTGCCGGGACCGCGCGGCCTCCAGGGGTTCCCGGGCCACCACGTCGCCGCCCTTGACCAGCTCGACCAGGAGCTGGTGGTCGGCGAGCTCCGGCGGCACCGGGCCGACGCCCACGACCTCCGCCTCCGCGACGCCGTACGCGTCGGGCCGGCGGGCCGCCCACTTGCGCCCGCCGACCGAGGCCTTGCCGCCGAGGGACTTCTTGGCGACCGGGGTGAGCGGGGCCCTGAGGTCGGCCGAGGAGGCACGGGCGACCAGCTTGTAGACCATGGAGCAGGTCGGGTGGCCGCTGCCGGTGACCAGCTGGGTGCCCACCCCGTACGCGTCGACCGGGGCCGCCGCGAGAGAGGCGATGGCGTACTCGTCGAGGTCCGAGGTGACGACGATCTTCGTGTCCCGCGCGCCCAGCTCGTCGAGCTGCTGCCGCACCCGGTGGGCGACGAGCAGCAGGTCGCCGGAGTCGATCCGGACGGCGCCGAGCTCGGGCCCCGCCACCTCGACGGCGGTACGCACGGCCTCGGCGACGTCGTAGGTGTCGACGAGCAGGGTCGTACCGCGGCCGAGGCTCTCGACCTGGGCGCGGAAGGCGTCCCGCTCGCTGTCGTGGAGGAGGGTGAAGGCGTGGGCGGAGGTGCCGACGGTCGGGATGCCGTAGCGGAAGCCGGCCGCGAGGTCCGAGGTGGAGTCGAAGCCGCCGACGTACGCGGCGCGGGAGGCGGCGACGGCCGCCAGCTCGTGGGTGCGCCGGGCGCCCATCTCGATCAGGCGGCGCCCGCCGGCCGCGGCCGACATGCGGGAGGCGGCGGCGGCGATGGCGGAGTCGTGGTTGAGGATGGAGAGGATCACCGTCTCCAGGAGCACGCACTCGGCGAAGGAGCCCTCGACCCGCAGGACGGGTGAGCCGGGGAAGTACACCTCGCCCTCGGGGTAGCCCCAGATGTCGCCGGTGAAGCGGTAGCGGGCGAGCCATTCCAGGGTCGGCTCGTCGACGATGGCGCGCTCGCGCAGGAAGCCCAGGACGGCGGGGTCGAACCGGAAGTTCTCGACGGCGTCGAGGACCCGGCCGACGCCCGCGAGGACGCCGTAGCGCCGGCCCTCGGGCAGTCGCCGGGTGAAGACCTCGAAGACCGAGCGTCGGTCGGCGGTGCCGCCCCGGAGGGCTGCCTGGAGCATGGTCAGCTCGTACTGATCGGTGAAGAGCGCGGTCGACGGCACGTCCACCGGCAGCCCAAGGTCCGCAGCGTTCATGTCAGCGATGCTAGCGCAGAAATCGTCAGAGTGACGAATAGTGGGGCGGGCGAGTGACGGGCGGGTGACCCGTTTGTGCGACGGGCCCTCCGGGGTGGCAGCATGGGGTGAGTGAGCGTCGCGCCAATTGAGATCGAACGTACGGAATCGGCCGAGGAGGTCTCCGCGGTCGTCGAACCCGACGTGCCCTGGGTGACCCTCGTGCACAACGATCCGGTCAACCTGATGAGCTACGTGACCTACGTCTTCCAGGCGTACTTCGGCTATTCCAAGGACAAGGCGCACAAGCTGATGCTCGACGTGCACCACAAGGGCCGCGCGGTGGTCTCCAGCGGCACCCGCGAGGAGATGGAGCGCGACGTGCAGGCGATGCACGGCTACGGGCTCTGGGCGACCCTCACCCAGGACCGCGGCTGATGGCCGGCCACTTCGAGACCCTGCCCGGCGGCGGCGCGGCCGTCGCCCTCGACGACGTCGAGATCTCCATCCTCCGCTCCCTCGCCGTCCAGCTCATGGAGCTGATCGGACCGGGCGACGAGCCCGCCAAGGACGCCGACCCACTGGCCGCGCTCTTCGCCGAGGGCCCCAGCAAGCCGCCGTCCGACCCCGCCCTCAAGCGCCTCTTCCCCGACGCGTACGGGGACGACAGCGAGGAGCTGCGGGCCGCCGCCTCCGACTTCCGCCGCTTCACCGAGAACGACCTGCGGGCCCGCAAGCGCGAGGACGCCCTCGTCGTCGTCCGCGCCCTCGACGCGCTCTCCGCCGACGCGGCGGGCGAGGGCGGCGCCGTCCTGAAGCTGACCCCGGACGAGTCCCGCGCCTGGCTCGGCGCGCTCAACGACCTCCGGCTGACCATCGGCACCCGCCTGGAGGTCACCGACGACGAGGGCGAGCAGCTGTACCGGCTGCCGGACTCCGACCCGCGCAAGCCGATGGTGATGGCCTACCTCTGGCTGGGGGCGCTCCAGGAGTCCCTCGTCGAGACCCTGATGTCCTGACGACACCCCCCTCCGGACATCCCGCGGTGACGGGATGTTCGCTCAGCGGACGCTCAAATCCGGATAACGAATGCGTTATCAGAGCGTCCGCTTCGGCGTCTTGAGTCCCTTTCGCCCGCCGCATTTCGTGGCGTGCGCCACACCCGACTCCCTCGATCGCGTCCCACCCCGTGATAAATCTTCACGACCGCTCGGGGACGCCACCCCTGTTCCCGAGGGCGCTTGGACCGGCTGACCGCCGGTAGCACTCCATCCACATCCGGGGGGATCAGGATCTGATCCGCGGCAGACGCACTCGCAGTCGCGCGGATCAGCATGGAGAAAGGCGCACCACCATGACCTCTGTGCAGGTCGACAAGCAGCACGACGGCACCGACGGGGCCGTGGACGGCGGCGAGGGCTACCAGCGTGGCCTCGGCGCACGACAGATCCAGATGATCGCGATCGGCGGTGCCATCGGCACCGGCCTCTTCCTCGGCGCCGGCAAGGCCATCGCCAAGGCGGGACCCAGCCTGATCCTCGCGTACGCCATCGCGGGCCTGGTCATCTTCTTCATCATGCGCGCCCTCGGCGAGCTCCTCATGTACCGCCCCGTGTCCGGCTCCTTCGCGGAGTACGCACGGGAGTTCGTCGGTCCGTTCTGGGGCTTCGTGACCGGCTGGACGTACTGGCTCTTCTGGGTCGTCACCGGCATCACCGAAGTCACCGCCGCAGCCACCTATATGACGTACTGGTGGGACATCCCGCAGTGGATCTCCGCACTGGTCTTCACCGTGATCCTCTACGGCGCCAACCTGATCTCCGTGAAGCTCTTCGGTGAGCTGGAGTTCTGGTTCTCCATGGTCAAGGTCACCGCCATCATCGGCATGATCCTGATCTGCGCCGGCATCCTCACCATCGGCTTCTCCGACGCCGGCGACACCGCCTCCGTCACCCACCTGTGGGACCAGGGCGGCTTCTTCCCCACCGGCATCGGCAACACGCTGATGACCCTGCAGATCGTGATGTTCGCGTTCCTCGCCGTCGAGCTGGTCGGCGTCACCGCCGGCGAGTCCAAGGACCCGAAGACCGTCCTGCCCAAGGCCATCAACACCGTGCCGTGGCGCATCGCCGTCTTCTACGTCGGCGCGCTCATCATGATCCTGTCGGTCGTCCCGTGGACCGAGTTCCAGCCGGGCGTCTCCCCGTTCGTCGCCGCCTTCCAGAAGATGGGCCTCGGCGTCGGCGCCGCCATCGTCAACTTCGTGGTGCTGACCGCCGCCCTCTCCTCCTGCAACTCGGGCATGTACTCCACCGGCCGCATGCTGCGCGACCTCGCGCTCAACGGCCAGGGCCCGAAGGTCTTCACGAAGCTCACCAAGAGCGGCACCCCGCTGCTCGGCCTGACCTTCTCGGCCTCGCTGATGCTGGTCGGCGTCTGGATCAACTACGTCGCCCCGGGCAAGGCCTTCGAGTACGTCGTCTCCTTCGCCACCATCTCCGGCATGTGGGCCTGGATCATGATCCTGGTCTGCCAGATCCGCTACCGGGCCAAGGCCAACCGCGGCGAGCTCCCCGAGTCCACCTTCAAGGCCCCGGGAGCCCCGTACACCAGCTGGTTCGCGCTCCTCTTCATCGGCATGGTCATCGTGATGATGGGCATCGACGAGGGCGCCCGCGTCTCGCTGTACGCCGCCCCGGTCTGGGGTCTGATCCTCGGCGTCTCCTACCTGGTCCTGAAGTCCCGCAACCCCGAGGGCGCAGCCTTCGCCAAGCGGTCCTGACCGGACCCCACGGGCGGTCGCCCCGGGTCGTCCCCAAACGACCCTGACCTCGATCGTCTCGGCATACGGGCCGTTCCGTACCACTCCCCGGTACGGAACGGCCCGTCGGCTTATCCTGTCGCCATGCTGACCATCACCCGGGCCCTGTACGACCAGATCGTGGACCACTCCCGCGCGGACCACCCCGACGAGGCCTGCGGCGTGGTCGCGGGACCGGTCGGCACCGGCCGCCCCGAGCGGTTCATCCCCATGCTCAACGCCGCCCGCTCGCCCACCTTCTACGAGTTCGACTCCGCGGACCTGCTCAAGCTCTACCGCGAGATGGACGACCGGGACGAGGAGCCCGTCATCGTCTACCACTCGCACACCGCGACCGAGGCCTACCCGTCCCGCACGGACATCTCGTACGCCAACGAGCCCCAGGCCCACTACGTCCTCGTCTCCACCGCGGACAGCGACGGCGCCGGCCCCTTCCAGTTCCGCTCCTTCACGATCGTCGAGGGCGTCGTGACCGAGGAGGAGGTCAAGGTCGTCGAGGAGTACGACGCCTGAGACACTGGCCGGGACCTACGGGCGGCAGGACCCAGGAAGCCGGTGCGAATCCGGCACGGTCCCGCCACTGTGACCGCCTCCTCCGGGAGACGGAAGCCAGGAACTGACCTGCCGCCTTCTCACCACCGATCGGGGACGTGGAAATCCCCGGAGGAGGCACGTTCCGTCATGTCCTGGCCCCGCCGTACCCGGCTGCCCCTGGCGCCCCTGCTGTCCGCCGCCGCCCTGCTCCCGATGCTCGCCGCCTGCTCGGCCCCCGCGGCGGAGACCCCCGCCGCCAAGGCCGGCCCGGGATTCCCGTACACCGTCTCCAACTGCGGTGTGAAGACGACGTTCGAGACCCCGCCGAAGCGCGCCGTCACCATGAACCAGCACGTCACCGAGGTCATGCTCGCCCTCGGCCTGGAGAAGTCCCTCGTCGGCACCGCCTACCTCGACGACGCGGTCCTCCCCGCCTACAAGAAGGCGTACGACTCCGTCCCCGTCCTCGCGAAGGAGTACCCCTCCAAGGAGGCCCTGCTCGCCGCCGACCCCGACTTCGTGTACGGCGGCTACTCCTCCGCCTTCGCGAGCAAGGACGGCCGGAGCCGCGACGACCTGAAGCGCGCGGGCATCGACACCCGGCTCAACACCGAGTACTGCCCTTCCGGTTCGCCCTCCGTCGACGACCTCTACCGCGAAGTCGACGAGATCGGCCGCACGTTCGGCGTCCGCGACCGGGCCGAGAAGTGGGTCCGGGAGGCGAGGACCACCGTCGCCGCCACCGAGAAGCGCCTCAAGGGCACGGCACCCGTCTCCGTCTTCGTCTACGACAGCGGCGACAAGACCGCCTTCACCGCGGGCGGCAAGGGCATCGGCAACGAACTCATCACCCGCGCCGGCGGCCGCAACGTCTTCGCCGACCTCGACAAGCCCTTCGGCGACGCCACCTGGGAACAGGTCGTCGCCCGCCGGCCCGAGGTCGTCGTCATCTACGACTACGGCTCCACCACCGTCGAACAGAAGAAGAAGCGGCTCCTCGACGACCCGGCACTCAAGGACGTCCCGGCGATCAAGAACCGCCGGTTCGCCGTGATGCCGCTCTCCGACACCGTCCTCGGCGTCCGCGTCCCCGCGGCCGTCGACAAGCTGGCGGCCCAGCTCCACCCGGCCCGATGAGCGCGGGGGCCCGCGCCGCGGGCACATCACCGGGAGAGCGGCCCGCGCCGCCGTCGGGAGAACCGTCCGTGCCGCCGCCGGGGGAACCGCCCGCGCCGCCGCGGATCCCGCCGCGCCCCGAACCACCGGACGAGCCCGCCGCCAAGCCCGCCCAGCCGGCCAAGCCCGCCGGGCGGGCCGGTGCCGGGCGCTCCGGCCCGGCCGTGCGGGCGGGCGGCGGGCCCCTGCGGTACACGGCCGTGGTCGCCGGGCTGGTCCTCGCCCTCGCCGCCGCGGCCCTCGCCTCGCTCGCCCTCGGCTCCGTCCGCATCCCGCCCGGCCAGGTCCTCGACGCCCTCACCGGACGCGCCGCCGACCCCTCCCCGTACCGCACGATCGTCCTCGACGTACGACTGCCCCGGGTCCTGCTCGGGGCGGTCGTCGGCGCCGGACTCGCGGTCGTCGGCGCCGTCCTCCAGGCCCTCGTCCGCAACCGGCTCGCCGACCCCTTCCTCCTCGGGATCTCCTCCGGCGCCTCCGCCGGAGCCGTCCTCGTCCTCGTCGCCGGCGGGGGAGCGGGCCTCGTCGGAGGCGTGACCACCACCCTCGCCCTGCCCGCCGGCGCCTTCGCGGGCGCTCTGCTCGCCCTCGTCCTCGTCTACGGGCTCGCCCGCCGCGGCGGCACGCTGACCAGCACCCGGCTCGTCCTCGCCGGGGTCGCCGTCTCCTACATCCTGTCCGCCCTCGCCACCCTGCTCCTGGTCGTCGCCGGACGCCCCGAGCAGTTCCAGGAGGCCATGTACTGGTCCCTCGGCGGCCTCGGCAGCGCCCGCTGGGACACCCTGGCCCTGCCCGCTGCCGTCCTCGCCGTCGGCGTCGGCGCCCTCCTCGCCCTGGCCCGCCCGCTCGACCTGCTCCTCGTCGGCGAGGAGGGCGCCACCGTCCTCGGCCTGGACACCGCCCGCTTCCGCGCCGCCGTCTTCGTCCTCGCCTCCCTCGTCACCGCCGTCATGGTCGCCGCCAGCGGAGCCGTCGGCTTCGTCGGCCTGATGGCCCCGCACGCCGCCCGGCTCGCCGTCGGCGCCCCGCACCGCAGGCTCCTCCCGGTCGCCGCGCTCGGCGGAGCGCTCGCCCTGGTCCTCGCCGACCTCGGCGCCCGGACCGTCGCCGCACCCCAGGACATCCCCGTCGGCGTCCTCACCGCCCTCACCGGCGGCCCGTTCTTCCTCTGGCTGATGCGCCGTCGCCCGGAAGGGGCACCGCAGTGACCGAACTGAGCCTGCACGGCCTCTCGTACGAGAACCGCCTCCGCTCCGTCGACCTCACCGTCCGCCCCGGCGAGACCGTCGGCCTCATCGGACCCAACGGCAGCGGCAAGACCACCCTCCTGCGCTGCGTCTACGGCACCCTCACCCCCACGGCGGGCCGCGCCCTCCTCGACGGCGACGACCTCCACACCCTGGGCCCCAAGGCCCGCGCCCGCCGCATCGCCACCGTCCCCCAGGACAGCGCCCTCGAGTTCGAACTCACCGTCGCCGAACTCGTCGCCCTCGGCCGCTCCCCGCACAAACGGTTCTGGGAGGGCGACACCGGCGCCGACCGGGAGCGTGCCGAGGAAGCCCTCGCCCGGGTCGGCCTCGCGGACCTCGCCGACCGGCCGTACCCCACCCTCTCCGGCGGCGAGCGCCAGCGGGCCCTGGTCGCCCGCGCACTCGTCCAGGACCCGGCCCTCCTCGTCCTCGACGAACCCACCAACCACCTGGACATCCGCCACCAGCTGGACGTCCTCGCCCTCGTCCGTACCCTGGGCACCACCAACCTGCTCGCCCTGCACGACCTCAACCTGGCGGGGGCGTACTGCGACCGGATCTACGTCCTGGAGCGCGGAAGGCTCGTCACCGGCGGCACCCCCGCCGAGGTCCTCACCCCCGCCCTGCTCGCAGCCGTCTACGGGGTGGATGCCGAGGTCATCCCGCATCCGAGGACGGGGAGCCCCACCGTCCTCTTCCAGCACCGTCCGGCAGGCGGGCAGGAATCATCCACCATGTGAGATCACATTCCGAAACCCGGACCGGGAATCGATACGATGAGCCCATGGTTTCCCACGACGTGAGCGAAGAGACTCCGGGCACCGTGCTGCTCGTCGCGCGCCTGCACGTCGACCTGTGCCGCCTCGCCAGCGCGATCTGTTCGTCCCGCGCTGCGCTCTGAGCGACCGGCCGAGCGCACTTACGTACGACCCCCTCCGCGCGGGGGCCCCAGCAGCGCGCCCATCACGCCACTTCCGACAGGAGCCCACGCCATGGCCATCGAGGTCCGCATCCCGACCATCCTCCGCACCTACACCGACGGCCAGAAGGCCGTCGAGGGCAGCGGCGGCACCCTCGCCGAGCTCTTCGCCGACCTGGAGTCCCGCCACACCGGGATCGAGGCCCGCATCGTCGACGACGGCAAGCTCCGCCGCTTCGTCAACGTCTACCTCAACGACGAGGACGTCCGCTTCCTCGACGGCATCGACACCAAGCTCACCGACGGCGACAACGTCACGATCCTGCCGGCCGTCGCCGGTGGCATGGTCTGATCCACATGCGCTACGACTCCTCGCTGGCGGCGGTCGGCAACACGCCGCTCGTCCGCCTCCCCCGGCTCTCGCCCTCGGACGACGTCCGCATCTGGGCGAAGCTGGAGGACCGCAACCCGACCGGCTCGGTCAAGGACCGCCCCGCGCTCCACATGATCGAGCAGGCGGAGAAGGACGGCCGCCTCACCCCCGGCTGCACCATCCTGGAGCCGACCAGCGGCAACACCGGCATCTCCCTGGCCATGGCCGCCAAGCTCAAGGGCTACCGCATCGTCTGCGTCATGCCCGAGAACACCAGCGAAGAGCGCCGCCAGCTGCTCTCCATGTGGGGCGCGGAGATCATCTCGTCCCCCGCGGCGGGCGGATCGAACACGGCGGTGCGCGTCGCCAAGGAGATCGCGGCCGAGAACCCGACCTGGGTGATGCTCTACCAGTACGGCAACCCGCACAACGCGGGCGCCCACTACGCCACCACCGGTCCCGAGATCCTCGCCGACCTGCCCTCCATCACCCACTTCGTGGCGGGCCTCGGCACCACCGGCACCCTCATGGGCGTCGGCCGCTACCTGCGCGAGCAGAAGCCCGACGTCAAGATCGTCGCCGCCGAGCCGCGCTACGACGACCTCGTCTACGGCCTCCGGAACCTCGACGAGGGCTTCGTACCGGAGCTGTACGACGCCTCCGTCCTCACCACCCGCTTCTCCGTCGGCTCCGCCGACGCCGTCACCCGCACCCGCGAACTCCTCCAGCAGGAGGGCATCTTCGCGGGCGTGTCGACGGGCGCCGCCCTGCACGCGGCCATCGGCGTCGGCAACAAGGCGGTGAAGGCGGGCGAGAGCGCGGACATCGCCTTCGTCGTCGCCGACGGCGGCTGGAAGTACCTCTCGACCGGCCTCTACACGGCGGCCACCACGGAAGAGGCGATCGAGGCGGTCCAGGGCCAGCTCTGGGCGTAGGCCCTCGCGCCCCGAGCCCAGCCGCGCCCGGGCCTCCGTGCCCGCACCCGGCAGCCGGCCCCGCACAGCGCTAACGCGCCAGATGGCGGACCTGGTCCCACAGGACCGGGTCCGCCGTTCCCGCTCTCCGCCGGAAATCCGAGACCGGCACCTCGCGCAGCTCGTCCGTCTCCAGGAAGCTCGGCCGCCCCTGCGCGTCACCCACCGCGCCCGGCGGCAGTGCGATCACACCCGGCCGCTCGTCGTGGTACCTGCTGGTGATCTTGGCGACGAGCGCGCTGTCCCCCCGTACCGACAGCACGAGACAGGGCCGGTCCTTCGACCCGGGCCCGTCCTCGAAGGGCACGTCCGCCCACCAGATCTCCGCGGCCCGCGGCAACCGCGAGGGAGCCTTCCGCGGCCCGGTGGGCCGACCGGGCGGCCTGGTCGGCGGCCGCCGCTGTCCCGACGGACGTCCCGAAGGGCGGCGCGACGACCGCCGCCACCCGTCGGCGAGCGCCACCACCAGTGCGATCACCACGACCGCGACCAGCGCGGGCCACCACGACGTGTCCATACCTCAAGACGGTACCGGCGCGCGGCTCACTCCGCCGACGCGGCCCACCATCCATCCGAACCGGTGACAGAGCCCGTGAGTTCGCCCACAACGGGCCACCGCAAAGGAGCGACAGGCCCTGGAGCGCCTTACGCTCGACAGACCGCACAGCCTCCCCCTTCCTCAGCGCGCTTTCCGTATCCGTCCACGGAGGTTCACGCTCCATGAAGCTCACCGTCGTCGGCTGCTCCGGGTCGTTCCCGTCCGCGGATTCGGCCTGTTCGAGCTACCTCGTCGAGGCCGACGGCTTCCGGTTGCTCCTCGACATGGGCAACGGCGCCCTGGGCGAGCTGCAGCGACACATCGGTCTGTACGACCTCGACGCGATCTTCCTCAGCCATCTGCACGCGGACCACTGCATCGACATGTGCGGGTACTTCGTCGCCCGCTACTACCGGCACGAGGGGGGACGCTGCGACGCGATCCCCGTCTACGCCCCGGAGGGCGCCGAGCAGCGCCTGACCACGGCGTACGCGGACACCCCCTCGCCCAGCTCGATGAGCGAGGTCTTCGACTTCCGCACCCTGAAGTCGGAGGCGTTCGAGATCGGTCCGTTCTCCGTCCGTACGGAGAAGGTGTGCCATCCGGTCGAGGCGTACGGCATCCGGGTCGAGCACGGCGGCCGCTCGCTGACGTACTCCGGGGACACCGGGGTCTGCGAGTCGCTGCACAAGCTCGCCGAGGGCACCGACCTCTTCCTCTGCGAGGCCTCCTTCACCCACGGCAAGGAGGACATCCCGGCCCTCCACCTCAACGGCCGCGAGGCGGGCGCCGAGGCGACCCGCTCGTCGGTGGGCCGGCTCGTCCTGACCCACATCCCGCCGTGGACGGACGGCGAGCAGAACCTGGCGGACGCCCGCCAGGTCTACTCGGGCCCGTCCGAGCTGGCACGACCGGGCGCGGTCTACGAGGTCTGAGCGCCGTCCCCTTCCCCGTGACGTGAAGGGGACGGCGCGACAACGGGAAGGGCCCCGGAACCTGGGGGTTCCGGGGCCCTTCCGTGCTGCGGGGTGAGGCTCACGCCTTGGTGAGGTCCTCGATCTCCTCCTCGGGCTCGCGGCCCGGGGTCATGATGTTGAACTTGGTGATCGCGAAGCGGAAGACCACGTAGTAGATCGCCGCGAAGGCCAGACCGATCGGGATGATCAGCCACGGCTTGGTGGCGTACGTCCAGTTGAGGAAGTAGTCCAGCGCGCCGGCGGAGAAGGTGAAGCCGTGGTGGACGCCGAGGGCCGAGGTGATGACCATCGAGGCGGCCGTGAGCACCGCGTGGATCACGTACAGCAGCGGCGCCAGGAACATGAACGCGAACTCGATGGGCTCGGTGATGCCCGTGACGAACGAGGTCAGGGCGAGCGAGAACATCATGCCGCCGACGACCTTGCGGCGCTCGGGGCGGGCCGTGTGGGTGATCGCGAGGGCGACGGCCGGGAGCGCGAACATCATGATCGGGAAGAAGCCGGACATGAACTGGCCGGCGGACGGGTCGCCGTGGAAGAAGCGGGGCAGGTCGCCGTGCCAGGCGGCGCCGGTGGAGTCGGTGAAGGTGCCGATCTCCTGCCAGGCCACGGTGTTCACGAACTGGTGCATGCCGACCGGGAGCAGACCGCGGTTGATCGCGCCGAAGATGCCGGAGCCGAGGGCGCCGAGGCTGGTCATCCAGTTGCCGAAGTCGGTGATGACGTTGCCGACGGGCTCCCAGAGGAGACCGAAGAGCACACCCATGATGGTGCCGACGAAGGCCATGAGGATCGGGACGAGGCGGCGGCCGTTGAAGAAGCCGAGCCAGTCGACCAGCTTGGTGCGGTGGAACCGCTGCCAGACGATGGCGCCGAGGAGACCCATGATGATGCCGCCGAAGACCTTGGGGTCGTTGTACGTCGCAGCGACGTCGACACCCTTGTTCGCGGTCGTGTTGACCACGGCCTCGGAGACCGGGAAGGCCTTCAGGACGCTCGAGTAGACGAGGAAGCCGACGAGGGCGGCGAGGGCGGTGGAGCCGTCGGCCTTCTTGGCGAAGCCGATCGCGATGCCGACGCAGAACAGCAGCGGCATGTTGGCGAAGACCGCGTCTCCGGCGGAGGCGAAGACCGTGGCGACCTTGCCCCAGCCGAGGCCTTCGGCGCCGAACACGTCGGGCTGGCCGAGACGGAGCAAGATACCCGCGGCCGGCAGAACGGCGATCGGCAGCTGCAGGCTGCGACCGACCTTCTGCAGGCCCTGGAACAGGCCGGATCCGCGCTTCTTCGCGGGAGCGGCGGCCTGGGCGGTGGCCGTACTCATCAACTTCCTCCAGTAAGGCAAGGCGCCGCCAGAGGACAGTGAAAAGGGGGACGGCGACGTCTCGTGGAACGCGGTGGTCTGGACCGCGTGGTCTACACCAATGAGTGGTGTAGACCAGTTGTAGCACGTGAGACTTAGATAAGGAACCTGCGAATTTTGTGTGCTCAGCCATAGCTGGAAATGCACGACATAAGGCCCCCGGACCGTCAGGTCCAGGGGCCTTGCGCGGGTCTTACGGGAGGGGCGAAAGCCTCGAAACGGTCAGGCTCTGCGGGGTGACCGCAGCGCTACTTGACGTTCTCCCGCTCCATCTCGTCCCCCACCTCGTCCGGCTCGCGGCCGGGGGTCTGGAGGTCGAACTTGGTGATCGCGAACCGGAAGATCGCGTAGTAGACGATCGCGAACCCGAGGCCGATCGGAATGATCAGCCACGGCTTCGTCGCCAGGTTCCAGTTGATCACGTAGTCGATCAGTCCCGCCGAGAAGCTGAAGCCGTCCTTCACCCCGAGCGCCCACGTCACCGCCATCGACACACCCGTCAGCACCGCGTGGACCGCGTACAGCAGCGGCGCGATGAAGAGGAACGAGTACTCCAGCGGCTCCGTGATACCGGTGACGAACGAGGTCAGCGCCACCGACAGCATCAGACCGCCGACCTCCTTGCGGCGATGCGGCTTCGCACAGTGGGTGATCGCCAGCGCCGCCGCCGGCAGCGCGAACATCATGATCGGGAAGAAGCCCGTCAGGAACTGGCCGGCGTTCGGGTCGCCCGCGAGGAACATCGGGATGTCACCGTGGACCACCGTGCCGTCCGGCTTCTCGTACGTGCCGAACTGGAACCAGATGGGCACGTTCAGGAACTGGTGCAGACCGATCACGAGCAGCGCCCGGTTCGCCACGCCGAAGATGCCCGCACCCCACTCGTCGAGCCCGACCAGCCAGTCGCTGAAGCTCTCCAGGGCGTCGCCGATCGGCGGCCAGATCCACAGACAGATCGCGGCGAAGGCGATCGCCACGAACGTCATGATGATCGGGACGAGACGGCGGCCGTTGAAGAAGCCCAGCCAGTCGACCAGCTTCGTCCGGTGGTAGCGCTGCCACAGGTACGCGGTGAGCAGGCCCATCACGATGCCGCCGAAGACACCGGGGTTCTGGTACGTGTAGCCGGCGAAGGAGTCGTCGACACCGAGGCAGCCGCCGCCGATGTCCTTCGTGCCCGTCGGGCAGTCCTTCGGGAACTGGCGCAGCACCGTGTAGTAGACGAGGAAGCCCACCACGGCCGCGAGCGCGGTCGAGCCGTCCGACTTCTTCGCCATGCCGATCGCGACACCGATGCAGAACAGCAGCGGCAGACCGAGGCTCCCGTCGAGAAGCGCACCGCCCGCGCCCGCCATCACCTTGGCGACGTTGTCCCAGCCGAGACCTTCCGCACCGAACACGTCCGGCTGCCCGAGCCGGTTGATGATGCCCGCGGCCGGGAGGACGGCGATGGGGAGCTGGAGGCTGCGGCCCATCTTCTGGAGCCCCTGGAAGAGTCCGCCCCACACGGACTTCTTCGGCTGCGCCGCAGCGCTGTCGGTACTCATCGGCGTCCTCCCTGCCCGGAACGACCCGGGTCCGCGTCTCGTTGCACACTGGTGTAGACCAGTTGCGATAGGCTCCCCGGAGCCCACTGAGGACAGGCCGCCGGTGATCGTCATCTTTCGACAGAACGGCGGCACTCGCTCGCGAAGTTGGGCCAACCGTGGGTTACCGTGACAAAGCGGACCACAGGTGCGCCGAGATTCGCGTACGCGCGAACGGAACGGACAGGGAGAAACACATGGCCAGCAAGGCTGAGAAGATCGTCGCCGGGCTCGGCGGCATCGAGAACATCGAAGAGGTCGAAGGCTGCATCACCCGCCTGCGCACCGAGGTCGTGGACCCGTCCAAGGTCGACGAGGCCGCCCTCAAGGCCGCAGGCGCCCACGGCGTCGTCAAGATGGGCACCGCGATCCAGGTCGTCATCGGCACCGACGCCGACCCGATCGCCGCCGACATCGAAGACATGATGTAAGCAGCCGCATCAGCTGAAGGGCCCGTTCCGGCAGGGGAACGGGCCCTTCGTCATGCCCGCCGCCGCGCCGCCCGCCGGCCGCCGGGTGACCGCCGCCACCGACCATGACCAGCCATCACCGCCACCGGCGGAACGGACCCTTCACCCCGACGGGTCCCGACGCGGCTAGGCTCGCCCCATGTCTCGTATCGACGGCCGTACCCCCGAACAGCTCCGCCCCGTCACCATCGAACGCGGATGGAGCAAGCACGCCGAGGGCTCCGTCCTCATCTCCTTCGGCGACACCAAGGTCTTCTGCACCGCCTCCGTCACCGAAGGCGTCCCGCGCTGGCGCAAGGGCAGCGGCGAAGGCTGGGTCACCGGCGAGTACTCCATGCTCCCGCGCGCCACCAACACCCGCGGCGACCGCGAATCCGTCCGCGGCAAGATCGGCGGCCGCACCCACGAGATCTCCCGCCTCATCGGCCGCTCCCTGCGCGCCGTCATCGACTACAAGGCGCTCGGCGAGAACACCATCGTCCTCGACTGCGACGTCCTCCAGGCCGACGGCGGCACCCGCACCGCCGCCATCACCGGCGCCTACGTCGCCCTCGCCGACGCCGTCGCCTGGGCCCAGACCAAGAAGCTCGTCAAGGCCGGCCGCAAGCCCCTCACCGGCACCGTCGGCGCCGTCTCCGTCGGCATCGTCGACGGCGTCCCCCTCCTCGACCTCTGCTACGAGGAGGACGTCCGCGCCGACACCGACATGAACGTCGTCTGCACCGGCGACGGCCGCTTCGTCGAGGTCCAGGGCACCGCCGAGGCCGAGCCCTTCGACCGCAAGGAGCTCAACGCCCTCCTCGACCTCGCGTCCGGCGGCTGCGCCGAGCTCGCCGAGATCCAGCGCAAGGCACTCGAAGGAACCCTCTGACCCCGCACTGCGTCCTGACGGGCGGGCACCCGGGTACGATCCCGTGCGCCCGCCCGTCCGCACGTACGTACCTGGGGGAGGACCCGCCTTGAAGCGCCGTCTCGCACTCGCCGTGGCCGCGGCCGCCGCACTCACCACCGTCCTGAGCGGCTGCGGAGCCCTCGACAAAGCAATGGACTGCGTCAAGACCGCCGACGCGATAGCCACCTCGGTGAGCAACCTTCAGCAGGCGGTCTCCAACGCCTCGAACGACGCCACCCAGATCGAAGAATCCCTCAACTCCATCTCCACGGAACTGGGCAACCTCAAGAACACCACGGACAACGCCGACCTCTCCAAGGCCGTCGACGACCTCACCAAGGGCGTCGACACCGTCCGCACCGCCGTCAAGAACGGCGACACCACACCGGACATCACCCCCGTCACCGACGCGGCCACCGAGATCGGCAAGGTCTGCACCCCGGGATAATCGGTGGCATGACCCGTCTGATCCTCGCCACCCGCAACGCGGGCAAGATCACCGAACTCCACGCGATCCTCGCCGACGCAGGTCTCGACCTGGAACTCGTCGGCGCGGACGCGTACCCGGAGATCCCCGACGTCAAGGAAACCGGCGTCACCTTCGCCGAGAACGCCCTCCTCAAAGCCCACGCCCTCGCCCAGGCCACCGGCCTGCCCGCCGTCGCCGACGACTCCGGACTCTGCGTCGACGTCCTCAACGGCGCCCCCGGCATCTTCTCCGCCCGCTGGTCCGGCACCCACGGCGACGACCGCGCCAACCTCGACCTCCTCCTGGCCCAGCTGTCCGACATCGCTGACGAACACCGAGGCGCCCACTTCGCCTGCGCCGCGGCCCTGGCCCTCCCCGACGGCACGGAGCGCGTCGTCGAAGGCACGATGCCGGGCACCCTCCGCCACGCCCCCGTGGGCACGAACGGCTTCGGCTACGACCCGATCCTCCAGCCGAAGGGCCACGAGGTGACCTGCGCGGAACTGACCCCGGCGGAGAAGAACGCGATCAGCCACCGAGGCAAGGCGTTCCGGGCGCTGGTACCGGTGGTGAGGGAGCTGCTGGGCTGAGCCCAAGCGGAAGGGCCTGCTGCCTTCGATTCCCAGGCAGCAGGCCCCTTCTACTGGTACGCCCGGTCGGATTCGAACCGACAACACATGGCACCTAAAGCCATTCTCTCTTCCATTGGAGTACGGGCGCGGGCCATCCTGCTCACTGTACCGCTACCCTCCACGACACCAGGTGTCGGCGGTTGCATGGCAGTTGGGGCACGGCAGGCGCAGGTTCTCGCGCCGGTCGTCACTCCGGTCGCCGTTGATGCGGCCGAACGGAACGGCCCGCACCGGGACGTTCGGTGCGGGCCGTTCCGGCGGGCGGCGGGGTCAGAACCTCGGTTCCGGGGCCTGGGCCATCACCAGTTCCGCCGCTTCCTCCGGGGTCTCCACCGACGGCGGGGAGCCTTCCAGGGGCTGCCGGGCCGTCTCCTTCATGCAGGCGACCGCGACCACTCCGACGAGCGCCGCGCCCATCGCGTAGTACGCGGGCATCAGATTGCTGCCGGTCGCGCCGATGAGGGCCGTGATCACCAGCGGGGTCGTGCCGCCGAACAGCGACGCCGACAGGTTGTAGCCCACGGAGAGGGAGCCGTAGCGGACGTCCGTCGGGAAGAGCGCCGGGAGCGCCGCCGACATCGTGCCGAGCATGCAGACCAGCGACAGGCCGAGCATCAGCATGCCCGCCGTGATCGCCGGGACGCCGCCCTGGCGAATCAGCAGGAAGGCGGGAAGCGACAGGAAGAGGAAGCCCAGCATGCCCGCCATCAGCACCGGCTTGCGTCCGAAGCGGTCGTTCAGGCGGCCGACCTGAGTGATGATCAGCATCAGCAGGACCATCACGAGGAGCAGGATCAGCAGGCCGTGCGTCTCGCTGTAGCCGAGTTCGTCGGAGAGGTACGTCGGCATGTACGACAGCAGCATGTAGTCGGTGATGTTGTACGCGCCGACCAGTGCGATGCACAGGATCAGCGTGGGCCACTGCTGCCGGAAGATCTTCGCCAGGTCACCCTTGGTCGAGGTCTCCACGGTGTCCGCCGCCTCGGAGGCGCGCGCCGACTCGTTCTCCAGCTTCTGGAAGGCGGGCGTCTCGTCGAGCCGCAGCCGCAGGTAGAGGCCGACGAGGCCCAGCGGTCCGGCCACCAGGAACGGCACGCGCCAGCCCCATGCCTCCATGGTGTCGGTGCCGAGCCAGGTGGTGAGCGCGGTGACGAGGCCTGCCGCGCCGACGTAGCCCGCGAGGGTGCCGAACTCCAGGAAGCTGCCGAAGTAGCCCCGGCGGCGGTCGGGCGCGTATTCGGCGATGAAGGTCGAGGCGCCGCCGTACTCGCCGCCGGTGGAGAAGCCCTGGAGCATCCGGAAGAGGACGAGGAGGGCCGGTGCCCAGAAGCCGATGGAGGCGTACGACGGGATCAGGCCGATCGCGAAGGTACCGACGGCCATGAGGATCATCGTCAGGGCGAGGACCTTCTTACGGCCCAGTCGGTCACCCATCGGGCCGAACACCATGCCGCCGAGCGGGCGGACCAGGAAGGCGACCGCGAAGGTCGCGAAGGACGACAGCAGCTGGACGGTGTCGTTGCCCGACGGGAAGAAGACATGGCCGAGGGTGACGGCGAGGTAGGCGTAGATGCCGAAGTCGAACCACTCCATGGCATTGCCCAGCGAGGCCGCCTTCACCGCCCGCTTGACGGCCGCCTCGTCGGTGACCGTGATGTCGGTGCGCCGCAGTCTCGGCTGCCGTCGCCGGGTGACGGCCTTGAACAGCTGCGGGTGGCGCTTCTGGGCCTCGGGATCAGCGACGGGGCCGTCTCGGTCTGTGGCCGGCATGGCCGTACGTCCTCTCTCCGGGAAAACTCCAGAGGACCTTCTGCACGGTCATGCCGTTCACAAACGGGAGTCGCCCCGGATTGGGACGTCCGTCACGTTCCCGGGGCGGCGGTTCGGGCCTCGTCGGCGGTTCAGGCCTCGATCGAGAGGTCCCTGAGGATCTTGGCCACGTGGCCCGTCGCCTTCACGTTGTAGAAGGCGTGCTCGACCTTGCCGTCCTCGTCGACGACGACCGTCGAGCGGATCACGCCCGTGACGACCTTGCCGTACAGCTTCTTCTCGCCGAAGGCGCCGTAGGCCTCGAGGATCTCCTTCGACGGGTCGCCGACCAGGGTGACCTTCAGGTTCTCCTTCTCGCGGAACTTCGCCAGCTTCTCCGGCTTGTCCGGCGAGACGCCGATGACGTCGTAGCCGGCCGCCGCGAGCACGTCGAGGTTGTCCGTGAAGTCGCACGCCTGCTTGGTGCAGCCGGGCGTCAGGGCGGCGGGGTAGAAGTAGACGATGACCTTGCGGCCCTTGTGGTCCGCGAGGGAGACCTCGTTGCCGTCCGCGTCGGGCAGGGTGAAGGCGGGTGCGGTGTCGCCGGGCTGCAGTCGCTCGCTCATGGCTGGCTCTCCTCGGGATGGTTCGCGTACGCATTCAGAGCCTAATGGGGGTCGGGGACAGCCCGGCGGCGGCAGAGCTGACAGACTGTCCACAAGGACCGATCAACGACCGGATCACGACCCACCCGGATCACGACTACGGAGGCAGCGCGGTGTCGGAGGCCAGGACCCCTGCGCAGATCGAGGCGGACATCGTCCGCCGGCGCGAGCAGCTCGCCGTCACTCTCGACGAGATCGGCATTCGGATGCACCCGAAGACGATCATCGGGGACGCGAAGGCCAAGGTCGCCTCGACGGTCGACCAGACCGCCGGACGCGCCTTCGTCGCCGTCAACCGGGTCGTCTCGGACGTGAAGGCACGTTTCACCCATGAGGACGGCGCTCCCCGACTGGAGCGTGTGGTGCCGGCGGCGCTCGTCGCCGTCGCGGTCATCGGGCTGCTCGCCGCCTCCTCCCGCAAGGGCCGGGGATGACCCCTCCCGGCCTCGGGTGCCGTACCGGGGCGGGTAGGTTCACCCCGTGAGCGAGAACACGCACGACAAGCTGCCCATCCGGATGCTCCACGACCGCGTTCTGGTGCGCACCGACTCCCCGGAGGGGGAGCGGCGCTCCGGCGGCGGCATCCTGATTCCGGCGACCGCCGCAGTCGGCCGTCGCCTCGCCTGGGCCGAGGTGGTCGCGGTGGGTCAGAACGTCCGGACCGTCGAGATCGGCGACCGGGTGCTGTACGACCCCGAGGACCGTGCCGAGGTCGAGGTGCGGGGCGTGGCGTACATCCTGATGCGGGAGCGTGATCTGCACGCGGTGGCCGCGGACCGTTTCCAGGGGGCGACGGACTCGACCGGGCTGTATCTCTGAGCCTTTGTGCCTCGGAAGGCCTTGGTGACCATGGTCACCAAGGCCTTCCGCCGTTTTTTGCTAGCCTGGAGACACCCGACGAGACGCGCCGTACCGGGATTCCGACAAGACGACGCACCCCTGTTGTTCCGTCTCGCGGAGGTGTTGTCGTCATGGCCTGGGTTCTTCTTGTCGTCGCGGGTCTGCTGGAAGTCGGCTGGTCGATCGGGATGAAGTACACCGACGGTTTCACGCGACTCTGGCCCAGCGTGTTCACCGGCGCCGGGATCGTCGCCTCGATGGTGCTGCTCTCGCACGCGGCGAAGACCCTGCCGATCGGTACGGCGTACGGCGTGTGGGTGGGTATCGGTGCGGCCGGTGCGGCGGTGCTCGGCATGGTGGTGCTGGGTGAGCCGGCGACCGCCGCCCGGATCTTCTTCGTCTGTCTGCTGCTGGTCGCCGTCGTGGGTCTGAAGGCGACCTCGGGTCACTGACCGGGGGTGCCGCGAGGCGGCCGGGGGCCGCGTGTCGCCGCTCCCGGGCCCGCCTCGCCCAGCTCGTACGACTCCTCGGGGGCCTCAGGAGCGGCGGAGGCCTCAGGGGCACCAGAGGCGTCAGGGGCGGCCGAGGTGTCGGGAGCGCCGGAGGCGTCGGGGGCTGCGGAGGCGGCGGCTGCATCAGGGGTGTCGGGTGCCGGCGGGACCGGCGGCAGTTCCTCCGCCCCCGGCATCAGCTGGAGTTCGAAGTCCCGCGGTGCCGTTCCCGCCAGTGCCTCGCGGGTGAACCGGGCCCAGATCTCGGCGGGCGCTCCGCCGCCGCTGAGCCGGGACTGTCCGAGCGCGCCGTACAGGGATTCCTGTCGGCCGGATTCGGGGTCCTGGCCCATCAGGGCGACGACCGTGGCGAGTTCCGGGGTGTAGCCGGCGAACCAGGCGGCCTTGTCGTCCTCCGCCGTGCCCGTCTTGCCCGCGGCCGGGCGTCCGGCGGCCTGTGCGGCCGTTCCGGTACCCGTCTCGACGACGCTCCGCAGGATGGCGGTCGTGGTGTCGGCGGCCTCCCGGCTCACCGCCTGCCGGGATTCCGGGGTCGGTACGGCCATCCCCTGGCCGTCCCTGCTGAGGCCCTCGACGAGGGAGTAGGACCCGTGGCGGCCGTGGGCGGCGAGGGTCGCGTACGCCGTCGCCATGTCCAGGACGCTCGCCGTGGCGGGGCCGAGCGCGATGGAGGGGGAGGCGGTGAGGTCGGGGGTGGAGCCGGGCAGGCCGAGGGCGACGGCGGTGCGCCGTACGTGTCCGGGGCCGACGTCGACGGCCATCTGGGCGTACACGGCGTTCACCGACAGGTCGGTCGCGGCGCCGACGGGGATCTCGCCGTAGTTCTCGTCGTCCTCGTTGGCGGGGTCGTACGGGGTGCCGTCCCAGCCTTCGACCGGGCGCCGGTTGCTTCCGTCGTACACGGTGTACGGGGTGATCGGTTCGCCCTGCTGGGTCTGGGCTCCGCTCTGGACGGCGGCGGTGAAGACGAAGGGTTTGAAGGTGGAGCCGACCTGGTAGTCGCGCCGGGTGGCGTTGCTGACGTACTGCTGCGTGTAGTCGACACCGCCGTACAGGGCGAGGACCTTGCCGGTGGCCGGGTCGACGGCGGCGGCGCCGACGCGTACGTACCGGTCGGCGGGGGTCCTCGCCGGGTCGAGCCGGGACGTGACGTGCTCCTCGACGGCCTGGACGAGTGCGTCCTGCTTGGCGGGTTCGAGGGTGGTGGTGATGCGGAAGCCGCCGCCGGCGAGGGTCTTCTCGTCGACGACCCCGTGCTCGGTCAGGTACTCCTCGACGGCCTGGACGAGGTAGCCGCGCTGTCCGGAGAGGCCGGTCGCGGGGCGGGCGGTCTGGGGGGTCGGGAAGCGGGCGGCGGCGCGGTCGGCGCGGGTGAGCCAGCCCTCGGTGACCATGCCGTCGAGGACGTAGTTCCAGCGTGCGACGGCCTTGGCGCGGTTCTCGGGGTGGGTGGTGACGTCGTAGGCGCTGGGGGCCTTGAGCACGGAGGCGAGGTACGCGCCCTCGGCGGTGTCGAGGTCCTCGACGTCCTTGCCGTAGTAGGCGCGGGCGGCGGCCTGGAGGCCGTAGGCGTTGCGCCCGAAGTAGCTGGTGTTCAGGTAGCCCTGGAGGATGTCCTCCTTGCTCTTCTCGCGGCCGAGCTTGATCGCGATGAAGAACTCCTTCGCCTTGCGGGAGAGCGTCTGTTCCTGGCCCAGGTAGTAGTTCTTGACGTACTGCTGGGTGATGGTGGAACCGGACTGGCGGCCCTTGCCGGTGACGGTGTTCCAGGCGGCGCGGACCATGGCCTTGGGGTCGACGGCGCGTGAGGTGTGGAAGTCACGGTCCTCGGCGGCGAGGACGGCCTGCCGGACGGTGAGGGGGACGCGGTCGAGCCGGACGTTCTCGCGGTTGACCTCGCCGTCGCGGGCGAGGGTGCTGCCGTCGCGGTAGAGGTAGACGTTGGACTGGGCGAGGGCGGCGGAGTTCGCGGGTGGGATCTCCACCAGCAGGTACCCGGCGGCGAAGGCGCCGGCGAGGAGCAGGGTGCCGAGGAGCAGAAGTCCGAAGAGGGTGCGCAGGAGGCGGCGGGGACGCCGCTGCGGTGTGCTCGGTGTGCTCGGTGTGCTCGGTGGGGGAGTGGAGAGGGTGGGGTCCCTCGGCTCCCAGCCCGTGGGGCGGGCCGGCCGGGGGGCGTCGGAGTCGCTCGTACCGGAGGAAGGGGGCATGGCAAGTCATATTGCCCCTTAGGGGACGAAACTCCTGAACGCGACCCGAAGGTGACGGGAAATCCGGTCGCGGCGCGCTGCCGCCCTTCGCTAGGGTCGTGCGCTTCGGCGTTTTTCGGTGCGTTACGGACCAGGGAGGAGAAGCCGCATGCTGCGGCTGTACGCGACGGTGGCCGTGGGCGGCTTCCGGCGCCACGCCACCTACCGGGTGGCGACGGCGGCGGGGGTGTTCACCAACACCGTCTTCGGCTTCGTCCTGTCGTACACGTACATCGCCCTCTGGGACGAGCGCCCGCACCTCGGCGGCTACTCGATGGACGACGCGCTCGCGTACGTGTGGATCGGGCAGGCGCTGCTCACGGTCTGCGGGATGATGGGCGGCGGCTTCGAGAACGAGCTGATCGAACGGATCAGGACCGGCGACATCGCGGTCGACCTCTACCGCCCGGCCGACCTCCAGACCTGGTGGTTCTCGGCGAATCTGGGCAGGTCCGGCTACCAGCTGCTCGGCCGGGGGATCGCCCCGATGGCGGTCGGCTGGCTGGCCTTCCGCTTCACCCTGCCGGCCGGACCGGGCTCGTGGCTCGCCTTCCTGGTGGCGGTGGCGCTCGGTTCGACGGTCGGTTTCGCGCTCTGGTACGTGGTGGCGATGAGCGCGTTCTGGCTGCTCGACGGCCAGGGCATGGTGCAGGTGGCCTGGCTGGGCGGCCTGTTCTTCTCGGGGATGCTGCTCCCGCTGAACGTCTTCCCGGGCGCGCTCGGCGAGGTCGCGCGGGCACTGCCGTGGGCGTCCCTGCTGCAGGTGCCGGCCGATGTCTACCTCGGGACGTACCAGGGCTGGGGCCTGGCGGGGGCGTACGCCTTCCAGGGCGGCTGGGCGCTGGTGCTGCTGGCCCTCGGCCGGGCGGCGCAGGCGGCGGCGACGCGGAAGGTGGTGGTGCAGGGTGGCTGAGCTGACACGTACGCGCGTGCGGACCGGCGACGCGTACGTCCCGGGTCCCGCCCCCGGCGGCCTCGGCGACGCCTGGCGGACGTACCGGATGGTCGCGGGGATGTGGATCCGCTCGACGATGGCGTACCGGGCGTCCTTCCTGATCGCGCTCCTCACGAACTTCTGCGTCACCTTCTTCGACTTCGTCGCGATCCTGCTGATGTTCGGTCAGGTGAAGGGCCTGGGCGGCTTCACCTTCGCGGAAGTCGCCCTGCTGTACGGGACGGCGGGCACGGCGTTCGGGATCGCGGACCTCGCGATGGGCTCGCTGCAGCGGATGGGCGCGCGGGTCAGGGACGGCTCGCTGGACACGTTCCTGATGCGCCCGGCGCCGCTGCTCGCGCAGATCGCGGGGGACAAGTTCGCGCTGAAGCGGTTCGGCCGGGTCGTGCAGGGCCTGCTGGTCCTGATCTGGAGCCTGTGCCTGCTGGACGTGGCGTGGACGCCGCTGAAGGTGCTGCTGCTGCCCGTGGCGGTGCTGAGCGGGGCGGTGATCTTCGGGGCGGTGATGGTCGTCGGCGCGTCGGTGCTGTTCTGGATGCAGGACGCGGCGGAGGTGACGAACTCGTTCACGTACGGCGGGAACACCCTCCTCCAGTACCCGCCGACGATCTTCGCGCAGGACCTGGTGCGCGGTGTGGTGTACGTCGTACCGCTGGCGTTCGTGAACTGGCTGCCGGCGCTGTACGTGCTGGACCGGCCGGCCCCGGCGGGGGTGCCGGAGTGGACGGCGTTCGCGTCGCCGCTGGTGGCGGCGGTGTGCTGCGGGGTGGCGGGGCTGGCGTGGCGGGCCGGGGTCCGCGCGTACCGATCGACGGGAAGCTGAGGGCGGAAGGTGGGACAGACGGTGGGGCAGACGGCGGCGACGGACGCGGCGACGCGCGCGACGACGGATCCGTTCATCGAACTGGAGAACCTGGAGAAGGTCTTCACGGTCCGCAGAAAGGCGGGCCTCCTCCGCCGTGAGAAGAAGGAGGTCAGGGCGGTCGACGGCATCAGCTTCGCGGTCGAACGCGGGGAGATGGTCGGCTACATCGGCCCGAACGGCGCGGGGAAGTCGACGACGATCAAGATGCTGACGGGCATCCTGACCCCCAGCGGCGGCCGGCTGAGGGTCGCGGGCATCGACCCGGCGCGCGAGCGCACCCGACTGGCCCAACGGATCGGGGTGGTCTTCGGCCAGCGGACGACGCTCTGGTGGGACCTGCCGCTGAAGGACTCGTACCGGCTGATGCACCGGATGTACCGCATCCCCGACGCCCGCTTCCGGGAGAACCTGGACCGGTGCGTGGAGCTCCTGGAACTGGGGGAACTCCTCGACGTGCCGGTACGGCAGCTGTCGCTGGGCCAGCGGATGCGCGGGGACATCGCGGCGGCGCTGCTGCACGACCCGGAGGTCCTGTACCTGGACGAGCCGACGATCGGCCTGGACGTGGTGTCGAAGGCGAGGGTGCGGGAGTTCCTGCGCCACCTGAACACCGCCCAGGGCACGACGGTCCTCCTGACCACCCACGACCTCACGGACATCGAGCAGCTGTGCTCGCGGGTGATGGTGATCGACCACGGGCGCCTGATGTACGACGGGGAACTGTCGGGCCTGCACGCGGTGGGCGAGAGCGAGCGGCTCCTGGTGGTGGACCTGGAGCGGGAACTGCCGCCCATCGACGTCCCCGGCGCCCGCTTCGTACGGTCGGAGGGCCCCCGTCAGTGGCTCGCCTTCCCGGCCACCGCATCGGCGGCCCCCCTGGTGGCTGCGGTGGCCGCGACGTATCCCCTCCTGGACCTCTCGGTGCGGGAGCCGGACATCGAGACGGTGATCGCGAAGATGTACGGGGGAACTCGGGAAGAGCGCCGGGAGTCCCTGATGTAGGAGGTCGGGCCCATGGTGAGTTTTTCGTACACGGCGGCGGACGAGGAGAAGAGCAGAGGCGTCCGCCGCATGAAGTCGCTGGCGACGGCGCTGCTCCTCGTCGTGGCGGTGATCTACGCCCTGGCGACCTGGGCGGAGAACGCGGGCTGGGGGGCCTGGACGGGCTATGTCGCGGCGGCGGCGGAGGCCGGCATGGTCGGCGCGCTGGCGGACTGGTTCGCGGTGACGGCCCTCTTCAGGCGCCCCCTGGGCCTGCCGATCCCGCACACGGCGATCATCCCGACGAAGAAGGACCAGCTGGGAGCGTCACTGGGCCAGTTCGTCGGCGAGAACTTCCTGTCGGCCGACGTCGTACGCGGCAGGCTGGCCGCGCTCTCCGTCGGGCGCAGGCTGGGCGACTGGCTGGCGGACCCGGCGCACGCGGACCGGGTGACGGCGGAGGCGTCCACCGCCCTCAGGGGCGCGCTCACCGTCCTGCGCGACTCCGACGTGCAGGCGGTCGTGGGGGAGGCGATCACCCGGCGGGCGGAGGCGGCGGAGATCGCGCCGGGCCTGGGCAAGACGCTGGAGAAGATCGTCGCGGACGGGGCGCACCGCCGGGCCGTGGACCTCGTGTGCACCAGGGCTCACGACTGGCTGGTCACCCACGGCGAGTCGGTGATGGACGCCGTCCAGGGCGGCGCCCCTGGCTGGACGCCCCGCTTCGTGGACAGGCGCATCGGCGAACGCGTCTACAAGGAGCTCCTCCGCTTCGTCACGGAGATGCGGGACATGCCGGGCCACCCGGCGCGCGGCGCGATCGACCGTTTCCTGAGCGACTTCGCGGCCGACCTCCAGGCGGACACGGACACCCGGGCCCGTGTGGAACGCCTGAAGTCGGACCTCCTGGCCCGCCCCGAGGTCCAGGACATCATCGCCTCGGCCTGGTCCTCGGTCCGCAACCTGATCATCGCGGCGGCGGAGGACGACCGGAGCCAACTCCGGCTCCGCGCCCGCGCCTCCCTGATCTCCCTGGGCAACCGCCTGTCGACGGACACCCGCCTCCAGAAGAAGGTGGAGGGCTGGGCGGAGGACGCGGCGGCCTACGTGGTCACGACGTACCGGCACGAGATCACGTCCCTGATCACGGACACGGTCGCGGGCTGGGACGCCACCCAGACGTCGAAGAAGATCGAGGCGAACATCGGCCGCGACCTCCAGTTCATCCGCATCAACGGCACGGTGGTGGGCGCACTGGCGGGGCTGCTGATCTACACGGTGAGCCATGGGGTGGGCGGCTGAGGGAGCCGACCCGGCGCAACCCTGCTCGCGGCCGCCGGCCACCCCCGGCGAGGGGTCGGCTCCGGCGGCCGCTCCCGAGCCTCAGCCGCGGTCGCGGGTGACGGCCCAGGAGGCGGCGGCCATGCCTCCGGCGACGGAGAACACGGCGGGCCAGGCCCCGATCTTCTTGGCGAGCGGATGGGACCCGGCGAAGGCGGCGACGTACGCGGTACCGAGCCCGGCGGCCACCTTGGCCCCACCGACCTGCTGCCACTCCCGCGCGGCGACCCCGCCGGCCACGGCGAGCACCGCACCCCCGAGGGGCCGCTTCTTGGTCCACCGGGCAACGGCATAACCACCGACGAGCCCGGCGGCGGCCACGACGGGGGAGGGGATGCGGGGCATGAGGGGGCCTTTCGGTCGGGGAGTCGTCCTTCGAGCCTACGAGGGAGGGGGGACCCGCTCCCAGCCGGGCACTGATTGCGGCTCGTCGGGGCGATGGCGGACGAGTCCGCCGGGTCGGAGAACGGGCGTTCCGGCGCCGGGCAGGCCGCTCGGAGGGACTGTTTTGCGGTTCAACGGCCGCTGACTCCAACTGAGGCTTATGGGTGGGGGTCTGTCATGCTCAACTCCTTATGCGGGAAAGGGGCGTGACGTGGCGATGAAGACGATCGGGCTGATCGGCGGGATGAGCTGGGAGTCGACAGCGGAGTACTACCGGTTGTTGAACGAGTTCACGCGTGATCGCCTCGGTGGGCTCCACTCGGCGCGGTGCGTGCTCTACTCGGTGGACTTCGCGGAGATCGAGAAGCTGCAGGTCCAGGACCGTTGGACGGAAGCGGGCGAGATCCTGGCCGAGGCCGCGCAGGCTCTCGAAGCGGCCGGCGCGGAGATGATCCTGATCTGCACCAACACCATGCACAAGGTTGCCGACCAGGTCGAGACGGCGGTTTCGGTCCCGCTGCTGCACCTGGCCGATGCCACCGCCGAGGCGGTAAGGGCGTCGGGCCTGCACCGAGTCGGTCTGCTGGGCACGGCGTTCACGATGGAGCAGGATTTCTACCGAGGCCGCCTCGAAGCAGGCGGACTTGATGTACGAATCCCGGAGGCTGACGGGCGAGCGATCGTTCACCGAGTGATCTACGAGGAACTCTGCCTGGGTGTCGTACGGGAAGCGTCACGCGCCGCGTATCAGAAGGTCATCGCGGACCTGGTGGCCCGCGGTGCGGAGGGCATCATCTTGGGCTGCACCGAAATCGAGCTTCTCATCGGCTCCGAGGACAGCCCCGTACCGGTCTTCCCCACGGCAAGGCTCCACGCCGCGGCTGCGGTGCGCGCAGCTCTTTCCGGCAAGGGGTAACGGGGGACGGGGGCTTCGCAGGGCTGCGGTACAGGTCTACCTCGGGTGCGGCCGCCCTCTTTCCGAGTGTGGCGTCCTCCGTCACCGCGTCAAGGGCGCCTTCGGCGTCGCTGCGCGATGGGCTGCGCCCACCCTTGACCCGGCGGCGGAGGCCGCCTTTTCACACTCGGAGGGCGCCCGGGGGGCGTGGCCACGCGGGGCTTCGGGCAGTGGCCACTCGCCGCCTGCGCATGCCGGCCGGTGGGTGGGGGCTTGGTTTGTGGTCGGGGTCGGTGGGCTGGTGTCGGTGGGTTCGGGGTGCGCGGTCGTTGAATGGGGCGGCTGGGCGGCGCTTAGCGGCCGGCCGAAGTCCTCGGGTGGGGATTCAGGCCCCGCTGGTCGCTGTTGGTGGGTGGTGGGAGCCGGTCGGGGGAGTTTCCTGCACTTTCACCGCCCGAAAAGGGCGATTAGCCTCGTCTGTCCTCATATCCCAGGGTGTATTACTCGGAGTAATGCGCAGTTACTCACGCCCCACCCACCAGGAGTGACCAGCGGGGCCTGAAGCCCCACCCCGGACAACCGAAACTCGCTGAACCGAGCCCGGCCGCCCCATCCAACAACCGCGCACCCCGAAGCAAGGGGGAGGCGCCCCTCACCCCCGCCGCAAACCAAGCCCCCACCCACCGACCGGCACACGCCCTCCCACGCCGACCACTGCCCGAAGCCCGGCGTGGACCCCGCCCCCCGGACCGCCCTCCGAGAGTGTCTTCGCTCCTGGAGGTGGTGGGTCAAGGGTGGGCGCAGCCCATCGCGCAGCGACGCGACCGCAGGGAGCGCCCTTGACGCACCACCGGAAGGAGCGACTCTCGAAAAGAGGGCGGTCCCACCAGAAGCCCCCACACCCGGCCCACCCCAAGGGCCGACCTCGCCCGAAGCCAGGTGGATGCCGGGCCACTTGCCTCCCGCTTCCCCACCTCAGCGCTCGCCTTCGGGCAGGCCCTCCAGGATCCGACGCACTGTGTCAGACACGTGCGTGGCGAGCACCCGAGGCGAGGACGCAGGGCCGACGACATCGTCGATGGCATGCCAACCACGATCCGTGAGCCCCTTGAGCTGCGCTTCAAGCCGGAGCGTTATCAACTGCTCGTAGAGACCCGAAATCGGCTCGCTGGAATGCGACAGCTCACCCAACGTCTTCCCCTCCCCTGATCGACCTCCCCATTGGTATCAGGCGTCACAGAGATGGTGATCGCGATGCGTCGATTAAGTGCCCGGTGCGGAGAACTTCCCTCACCCCTGCTCCGCGCCCCCGTGGCACTCCCCATACGCGTTCCCCGACCCGCACCAGCACCCCTCGCCCCGCGCCGGCGGCCACCCCGTCGCTCTGCCCCGGGCTGCCAGGGTCGTCGCGTACTGGGGCAGCAGGTCCGCGTTCGACGGGGGAGTGGATTCCGAGGCTGCGAAGGCTTCGTACGAGGGGACCGTCGCGCGGACGATGCCCAGGTTCGGGGTGCCCGCCTGGGCGAGTTCGCGGAGGGAGGCCTCGATGTCCGTCAGGTGGGCGCGGTACGTGGGGTACTCCGCCTCCAGTTCCGGGTACGCCGCCAGCAGCTCGTCCAGTTCCGGTTCCGGCCAGTGCAGGACCGCGACCGGGAACGGGCGGGAGAGGGCCGTCCGGTACGTGCCCAGTTCCGAGCGGAGGCGGGCGATCTCCGCCTGGAGTTCCACCGGGTCCGAGGAGCCGAGCGACCACAGGCGCTTCGGGTCGTGGAGTTCGTCCAGGGGGACCGACGCGGTGTGGAGCAGGTCCGCCCGGTCGTCCCAGTCGTCGTGGGGAAGCGCCAGCATGCGGCGGATGCGGTGCCGGGTCGTGAGGAGGGACTGCGTCGCGTGGGGGAGGTCCTGCGCCGTGACCAGCAGCGCCGCCGCTTCCGTCAGCGTCTGCTCCGCCGCCTCCAGTTCGTCGTGCGCCTCCAGCGTCTCCGCCGTGATCTCCCAGGGAGCCGCCTCGTCCGGCCTGGCCCGTCGCACGCCTTCGATGATCGCGCGGGCCTCGGCCTCGTGGCCGTACTCCCACAGGTTCGCCGCCTTGAGCGCCCTGATGAGGAGCGGGTTCACGGGAGAGGAGGAGAGCAGCGTGTCGTAGAGGGCCGTCGCTGCCTGGCGGTCGCCCGCCAGTTCCAGGTGTGCCGCGGCCTGGAGGTACAGGGGTTCCCGGTCTCCCGGGTACTGCGCTGCCGTGCGCAGCAGGCGCTCGGCTTCGGTGGTGTGGGCGGCAGGCGTGTCGGGGCGCATGCTGTCCACCGTACTGCTGTACGGGCCTGGAGAGTTGGCGCCTCAGCGCTTATCGTGCCCCGCGTGCGGGCCAGGGTGGGGCAGCGGGTGCCGGTCGTCGTCCAGTCGCGAGGGCGGCGCCGTAACGGTGCGCGTGTGCTGTGGGTGTGTGCCGAGACCGTCGTCACCTGTGGCGTTGTCGTCCTGCTTCTCGTGGTGCACCAGCTCTGGTGGACCAACCGGCAGGCCCGCGCCGAGGCCCTTCAGCAGGTACGGGTCCTGGAGCGGGAGTGGGACATCTCTCCCCCTGTCCCCGACGCCACCACGGGGGCCGGTGGTCCCGCCCGTACCTCTGATCCCTCGTCCCGTACCGGCGTTCCCCCCGTCGAATCCGTCGCCCCCTCCGCCGAGCCGGACCGTCCCACCGCCGATCCCGTCCCGGGCGGACCCGGCACGGCCGCCTCCGCCGCCTTCGCCGTGCTCCGTATTCCCCGCCTCGGCCTCACCGTCCCCGTCGCCCACGGCGTCTCCAAGCGGTCCGTCCTCGACAAGGGGTACGTCGGGCACTATCCCGGCACCGCCGCCCCCGGCCGTACCGGGAACTTCGCTCTCGCCGGGCATCGCAACACCCATGGCGAGCCGTTCCGGTACATCAACCGGCTCGTCGAGGGGGACGTCGTCTCCGTGCGGACCCGGGGTGCCACGTACACGTACCGCGTGGACCGGATCCTGCCCCGGACCGCCCCGCGTGACGTGGGGGTCGTCCGGGCCGTGCCCCGGTCGATCGTCAAGCCCTCGTACGGGTACGAAGCCCCCGGCGCCTATCTCACCCTCACCACCTGCACCCCCGAGTTCAGCAGTGCCTACCGGCTCGTCGTCTGGGCGAAGTTGGTCCCGTAGTCAGGCTCGGCCGGGTGATCGGACGCCGGCCCCACCTGCCGTGGCTTCTCCTCCGTACCGATCGCGCCCAACCCCCTCTGGAGGAGTTCACCGACGCTGCCGTCGGCCGAGCGTCAGCGTGAGTCCCGCGCCCGCCAGGGCCAGGGCCGCCGCCACCACGACCGCCGTGTCCGGGCCCGCCGTCGCCAGTGCCAGCATCAGGGCCACGCCCGCGGAGGAGCCGATGTAGCGGGCGGTGTTGTTGGCGCCCGAGCCCATCGCCGCGCGTTCCGGCGGTACGGAGTCGACCGCGAGGCGCGGCAGGGCGGCGTTCAGGAGGCCGCTGCCCGCGCCCGCCACGAGGAGGCCCGGGAGCAGACGGGGCCAGGAGCCGGCCGGGCCCTCCAGGCCGCCGAGCAGGGCCAGCACCCCCACCGCCGACAGGAAGAACCCCAGGGCCAGCTGGTACGGGGCGGAGAGACGGCTCGCGAGCCGGCGGGTCTGCAGCGCCACGACGAACGCCGTGCCCGACCAGAGCACGAACAGCCACGCCGCGCCCAGGGGGGACATCCCGGCACCGGACCCGTTCCCCGTCCCGTCGCCCTGGAGCAGCGCGGGCACCACGCTGAACAGGCCGATCACCGCCAGGCCCGTGAACAGCGCCCCCAGCGTCGACGCCAGGAACGCCGGCCGCCGCAGCAGCGTCAGATCCACCATGGGCGTACGGTTCCGCCGCTCGACCCGCACGAACAGCGCCGTCAGGGCGAGGGAGGCGAGCAGCAGGAGGCCCACCGGGGGGCGCAGCCAGCCGTCCCGGCCGAGGGTGAGCGCGGTGAGCAGCGCCGCCAGGGCCAGGCCGAGGGCCGTCGCGCCCGCGATGTCGGGGCGGGCGGGCGAACCGCCGGACTTCTCCGCCGCGCGGGCGCCCGAACCGCCGGACTTCTCCGCCGGCCTGTCGGTCGGCAGCAGGCGCGACCCCGCTGCCGCGATCACCAGCGCCGCCCCGCCCGGGACCCCGTACGCGAGCCGCCAGTCCACCAGGCTCAGCGCGCCCGCGAGGAGCGGGCCCAGTGCGATGCCGGCGCTGACGGACGCGCCCCAGATCCCGGTCGCCCTGATCCGGTCCCGGCCGGCCGGGTACGCCTGGGCCAGCAGGCCCAGGCTGCCCGCGAGGACGGCCGCGCTCGCCGCGCCCTGGGCGATCCGGGCCGCGGTGAAGGTGGCCGTGGAGCCCGCGAAGGCACCGAGGGCGGTGGTGAGGCCGAGGGCGAGGGTGCCGAGGAGGAAGACCCGGCGGCGGCCGTGCGCGTCGGCGAGGCTGCCGGCCACCAGGAGGAGGACGGCGAGGCCGAGCGGGGTGCCGTTGAGCAGCCAGGCCCGGGCGGAGTGCGGGGTCCCGAACGCGGCGGCCATGTCGGGGAGGGTGAGCATCGGGGCCGTGTAGTTCATCAGCGCGACGGCGGTTGCCGCGGCGGTGACGGCGAGCGTGGCCCCGGGACGGGTGCGGGTGGTGGTGTGGGGGCTGGTGTGGGTGTCGGTGCGGAGGTCCTGGGGTGGGGCGGGGGTGTGGCCGGTGGACGCGGGCTGCGGCATGGCGGGACCTTTCCACCTGTCGGTTCGGTGAACGAACTAAGTGCTGGACCTCCAAGGTAACAGGAAGGTTCGGTCAATGAACCTGCAAGGGTTACGATGGCCCCATGGCTCTCGGCAAGGACTACTCCCACCAGCAGTGCTCCATCGCCCGCGCCCTCGAAGTCATCGGTGAGCGCTGGACCCTGCTCGTCGTGCGCGACGCCTTCTACGGCATCCGCCGCTACAACGACTTCCTCGTGCACCTCGGCGCGCCCCGCGCCGTCCTCGCCGCCCGCCTCCAGGCCCTCGTCGAGGCCGGCGTCCTCGAACGGCGGCGCTACCAGGACTCGCCGCCGCGCGACGAGTACGTGCTCACCGACCGCGGTCTCGCCCTCTGGCCCGTCCTGCGCTCACTCGGCGCCTGGGGTCGGGCCGAGGTGCCCGGAGCCGTCGCGGTACGTCACTTCCACCACGCCGACTGCGGCACCGAACTCGGCCCGTACGGCGAGTGCCCGGCCTGCCGGGTCCCCGTATCGCCCGCCGACGTCGAGATGCGGCCCGGTGCCGGTCTCGACCGGGATCCGGCGGACCCGGTCAGTCGCGCCCTGCTGGCACCCCGTCGGCTCCTCGTCGCCCTGGACCACACGAAGGGCTGAGTCGGGGAACTCCCGGTGCGCCTCGCACGTCCTCTCGGTGGGAAAGCGTTGAGCGACGAGAGGAAGGAGGCACGGAATGACGACCAGGAGCCTGGCTCTGCGGGTCCTCGCGCCGCTGTTCTTCCTGCTCGCCCTCGCCGATCTGCTGCTCTCCGACGGTGGTGGCGTCTCCGCCGCCGTCGCGCTCGCCGCGACCACCGTCGTCTGCGCCCTGTTCGGAGCCCGGACGGCCCCGGCCGTGCCGCCGACCGCCGTGCGCACCGCCATCCGCGACCGCGAGCGGCGCACCGCCTTCCTGCCCCAGCGCGATCCCGACGCCGCGGGGCGTCGCAGACCCCGCGCTCCCGGCCGTCCCCTCCTGACGGCCGCGTAGGGAGCCCCCGCACCACATCACCCCGGACACGCTCGCCCGGACCTGCTCATCGGGCATCCCCCACGCGGATCCGTCATGCCGAGACCCACATCTCCCCGGCACGACGAGACCCCACGGAGGGCTCCCCCATGTCCGTCTTCGCTTCCCTGGTCGAGCGGCTCGCCGCCCTGCTCGAACCGCTCTTCGCCACCACCGCCACGGCCGCCGCGATCGTCCTCTTCACGATGCTCGTACGGCTCGCGGTCCACCCGTTGTCCCGGGCCTCCGCCCGCGGGCAGAAGGCGCGCACCCGGATCGCGCCGGAGCTCGCCGCGCTCCGCAAGAAGCACGCCAAGAACCCCGAGCGGCTGCGGAAGGCGGTGACGGAGCTGCACGCACGGGAGAAGGTCTCGCCGTTCGCCGGGATCCTGCCCAGCCTGCTCCAGGCGCCCGCGTTCCTGCTGATGTACCACCTGTTCTCCGGTGACCGGATGTCCGGGCACACCCTGCTCGCCGCCCCGCTCGGCGACCACTGGGCCGACGCCCTCGCGCACGGCGGCCCCTTCGGCCCGGCCGGCCGGGTCTACCTGGTGCTCTTCGCGCTGGTCGCCGCCGTCGCCACGTACACGTACCGGCGCACGAAGGCGCAGCTCGCCGCCCAGCCCCTGGACCTGGGCCAGCCCACGCCGGGCGCGGGCGCCATCGCCAAGGTGATGCCGCTGCTCTCGTTCGCCACCCTGATCACGGTCGCCGTGGTCCCCCTCGCCGCCGCCCTCTACGTCGTCACGAGCACCACCTGGACGGCCGTCGAACGCACCCTTCTCTTCCGGGAGAAGGAAGCCCGGCTGGTGACCGCCTGAGCGGTGCGGCGGGGAAATCGGATCGCACGACCCCAGCTCCGCGGGCGAGGATGCGACGGGGCCGGCCCTGCAGTACCCCCGCCGCCCCGCAGTACCGCGCCCCTGCGGTACTGCGTCCCTGCGAGGGCCACCCTCACACCGCCCGGAGGTCCGACCGTGGGTTCCAGAGACGCCGGCATCGACTTCACCTTCACTCGGCCGACCACCGCCCGCGCCGTCGTCGGCGCCCTGGCGGCGGAGGGGTGGCGCGCGGAGGAGGTGGACGGCCATGTCCCGTACATGGTCAACGACGCAGACGGCATGTACGAGTGGTTCGACGGCACGCCCGACCGTCTCGACGAGGTGCTCACGGCGCTGGACGCGCCCGAGAGCGTGCCGTACGCCGTTGCCCTCAACGTCCTCCACGGGGAGGCGGAGACGGGCGGCCTGCTCCTGTTCCATCCCCGTCGCACCGACGTCTCCTTCAGCCCCACCATCGACCGCCGGAGCCTTCCCGCGGCGCCGTGGTTCACGGACCTCGCCTGGTACCTGCGGGCGCTCGTGCCCGCCCTCGTATCCGTGGGGCTCCGGGGGTACGAGGCCCGCGAGGTTCGGTACTGACCGCGGTGGACGGCGACCGGGGAAGCAGGCCCACGCAGCCCTTCGCGGAGCCCTCCGCGCCGCTTGCTACTCGTGCGTAAGGGTCCAGTGGCTGAACGGGGTCTTGCAGAGTGACCCGTTGTCTTGGAGGATCGACCAATCCTCCGATGGCCGCACTCCATCGGCCGGGGTACCTCAGGGCCCTTTCCCGGGCCCGCCTCGACCACAGGGAGAAGTCCATGAAGCTGCTGCGTGTCGGCCCGCCGGGAGCCGAGCGTCCCGCCCTGCTCGACCAGGACGGGACGCTCCGTGACCTGTCCGCGCTGGTCGACGACATCGACGGCAGTCTGCTCGCCGACGCCTCCGCCCTCGACCGGGTGCGGGCCGCCGCCGGTGCCGGAGTGCTGCCCGCGCTCGACGCGACCGGGCTGCGCGTCGGCCCGCCCGTCGGTCGGATCGGCAAGGTCGTGTGCATCGGGCTGAACTACCACGGCCACGCCGCCGAGACGGGCCAGGCCACTCCGGCGGAGCCCGTGGTCTTCCTCAAGGCCGCCGACACCGTCGTCGGCCCGGACGACACCGTGCTCGTACCGCGCGGCTCGGTGAAGACCGACTGGGAGGTGGAGCTCGCGATCGTCATCGGCCGCACCGCCCGCTACCTGGAGACCGACGAGGAGGCCCTCGCGCACGTCGCCGGGTACGCCGTCGCCCACGACGTCTCCGAGCGCGAGTTCCAGATCGAGCGCGGCGGCACCTGGGACAAGGGCAAGAACTGCGAGACGTTCAACCCGCTCGGCCCCTGGCTCGTCACCGCCGACGAGGTGCCGGACCCGCAGGCGCTCGGCCTGCGTCTCTGGGTCAACGGCGAGCTCAAGCAGGACGGCCACACCTCGGACCAGATCTTCCCCGTCGCCGAGGTCGTCCGGTACGTCAGCCGGTTCATGACCCTCTACCCGGGCGACATCATCAACACCGGCACCCCCGCGGGCGTCGCCATGGGACAGCCGGAGCCCAAGCCGTACCTGCGCCCCGGTGACGTCGTCGAGCTGGAGGTCGACGGCCTGGGCCGGCAGCGGCAGGAGCTCAAGAGCGCCTGACCGCCGACGGCGTCGTTCCTTCGGGAAGACGGCGGCGTCCCGCGTGGAGCGCCGCCGTCTTCGGCTCCTGGAGCGGTGGCCACCACCGCCCCGCCGGCGAGCTCTCCGAGACCGGTGCCGGCACCGGGAAGATCGTCACGGGCGCCACCGCCGTCGGTCTCGCCCTCGGCGGCGGCGCGCTCGTCCTCGTCAGCCGGCGGCGGAGGCGTACGAGCCGAGCAGGCGTTCCAACGCCTCGACGACCATGGCGTGGTCCTCCGCCTGCGGCAGCCCCGAGACCGTGACCGAGCCGATCACACCCGCGCCCTCGACGGCGACCGGGAACGCGCCGCCGTGCGCCGCGTACCGGTCGGGGTCGAGGCGCGAGGACGCCTCGAAGGTCGTCCCCTTGGCGCGGAACCGCGCGCCGACCAGGAACGAGCTCACGCCGTACCGCTCGACGACCCGGCGCTTGCGGTCGATCCAGGCGTCGTTGTCCGCGCTCGACCCCCGCAGCGCGCAGTGGAAGAGCTGCTGCGGTCCGCGCCGGATGTCGATCGCCACCGGCGCCTCGCGCTGGCGTGCCATGCCGACGAGCAGGCTGCCGAGCGTCCAGGCGTCCTCGTACGTGAACCGGGGGAGGACCAGCCGGGCCTCCTGCGCCTCCAGCTCGCTCACCTCCTGGGCGCTCACAGCGTCACCGTGGTTCCCTCGCGGGCCGACCGCTTCGCCGCCTCCAGGACGTCGAGCGCGGCCGCGGCCTCGTGGGCCGTCACCGGGTTCTCGCCGGTGCCGCGCAGGGCGGCGGCGACGGCCGCGTAGTACGCCGGGTAGTCGCCCGGCACCGACTCGACCGGGGTCCCGCCACCGGTCAGCGGCGACTCGCCGGAGCCGAGCCGGCCCCACAGTTCCTCCGGCTCCGCGCCCCACACCGAGCCCGGCGCCGGGCGCAGCCCCTCGCGGAGGGCCGCCTCCTGCGGGTCGAGGCCGTACTTCACGAAGCCCGCGCGCTGCCCGAGCACCCGGAAGCGGGGGCCCAGCTGGGCGGTGGTGGCGCTCACGTACAGGTGCGAGCGGACGCCGTTCGCGTGGGTGAGCGCGAGGAAGGTGTCGTCGTCGGCCTCGGCGCCCGGCCGGCGGACGTCCGACTCGGCGTACACGGAGACCACCGGGCCGAAGAGGACCAGGGCCTGGTCGACGACGTGGCTGCCCAGGTCGTAGAGCAGGCCGCCGATCTCCGACGGCGCGCCGGACTCGCGCCAGCCGCCCTTGGGCAGCGGGCGCCAGCGCTCGAAGCGGGACTCGAAGCGCTGGACCTCGCCGAGCGCCTTCTCGTCGAGGAGCCGGCGGAGGGTCAGGAAGTCGTTGTCCCAGCGGCGGTTCTGGAAGACGGAGAGCAGCAGTCCCCGCTCCTCGGCGAGGGCCGCGAGGGTGCGGGCCTCGGCGGCGGTCCCGGCCAGCGGCTTGTCGACGACGACCGGCAGGCCCGCCTCCAGGGCGGCCGTGGCGATCGCGACGTGCGTCTTGTTGGGGGAGGCGACGACGACCAGGTCGAGCTCGTCCGCCGCCCCGTCCGCCCACAGCTCCTCGGGTGTGGCCACGACCCGGACGCCCGGGTACGCGGCGCGGGCCTCGGCGGCCCGTTCGGGGTTGCCGGTGGTGACGGCGGCGAGGACGAGGTCCTCGGACGCGGCGATCAGCGGGGCGTGGAAGACGGAGCCCGCGAGGCCGTAGCCGACGAGGCCGACGCGGAGGGGAGTGCGGGGGGTGCCAGTCATGCCCCTCACTTAAGCAACGGTGTTGCCAAAGTGCAAGCGACAGCGACAATGGGCAGGTGGAGACGGACCTGATCGGAGTGATGGAGTGAACGTGCCGGCCCTGCGCAGCCCCAACGCGGCGCTCGTGCTCGACCTGCTGCGCACCGCGGGCGGGACCGGCATCAGCCGCCTCGAGCTGGCCGAGCGGACCGGTCTCACCCCGCAGGCCGTCAGCAAGATCACCGCACGGCTCCGGTCCGAGGGCCTCGCCACGGAGGCCGGCCACCGCGCCTCGACCGGCGGCAAACCCCGCACGGTCCTGCGGCTCGTCCCCACCGCCGGGTACGCCGTCGGCGTCCACCTCGACCGCGACGAGCTGACCACGCTCCTCACCGACCTCGCGGGTGCGGTCGTGGCCCGGCGCACGCGCGCCCTGGACCTGGGGGCGGGGGCGGGGCCCGTCCTGGACGCGGTGACGGAGGAGGTACGAGCCGTGTCGGCCGGCCTCACCGTCCGGGCCGACGCCCCCGAACCGGCCCCGGCCCGCGCTCAGGGGGGACATCCCGCCCTCGCACCCGAACCCACCCTCGCACCCGGACCCGAACTCGCACCCGAACCCGAACCCGGACCCGCCCTCGCACCCGAACCCGAACCCGCACCCGGACCCGGACCCGCCCTCGCACCCGAACCCGGACCCGCCCTCGCACCCGAACCCGGACCCGGACCCGCCCTCGCACCCGCACCTGCTCCCACCTCCGCCCCCGCCCCGACCCCCGTGCTCGGCGTCGGCGTCGCCATGCCCGGGCCGCTCGACCATCGCGCGGGAGTCCCCGGCCGCGTGACCGGTTTCCCCGAGTGGGAGGGGCACCCCGTCCGCGAGGAACTGGCCCGGCGCCTCGGACTGCCCGTCGTCCTCGACAAGGACACCAACGCCGCCGCCCTGGGCCTCGCCGTCCGCCCCGCCGCCCCCGACTCCTTCGCGTACGTCCACCTGGGTACGGGGCTCGGCGCCGGCCTCGTCCTCGGCGGGGCGCCGCTCCGGGGGGACAGGACGGGCGCCGGGGAGCTCGGCCATCAGACCGTCCAGCTCGACGGGCCTCCGTGCGGCTGCGGCGGGCGCGGCTGTCTGGAGGTGCTGTGCCTCGCGGCGGTCGCGCGCGGCGACGACGCCGGGGCCGCGCGCATCCTCGGTGCGGGCGCGGCCAACGTCGTACGGCTCCTCGACATCGACCAGGTCCTGCTCGGCGGCCGACTGGTCCTCGCCGCGCCGGAGGTGTTCGCGGGCGGCGTGCGGGAGGTCCTCGCCGGGCTCGGCCTGGTGGCCCCGGTGCGCGTGGCGGGGGAGCGGGACGCGGTGGCGGAAGGGGCCGCGTGGCTGGTCCTCGCCCCGATCTTCGGTAAGTAGGCGGAGAGGTAAAGCGGAACGTACGACAGTAGGCCGATCGGGCGGATCGGCCGGGCCGTCCGGGGGCGGACCCGGTGTCGCTCCCCGGCCCCCGCCCCCGCGGCATGGCAGCGTCGCGGCCGACCCGTACGTCCGCGAGCAGCAAAGGCCCGGCCCCATGGCATCCGCCCCCCTGCGACCGCGCAGCCCCCGCGCCCTCACCGCGGCAGCCGCACTGGCGGTCACCGCGACGGCCCACCTGGCCCTGGCGTCCCCCGCCCTGGCCGCACCGCCCCCCTCGGTGCCCCCGGCGACGTCTCCCGCCCCGGCGCAGGCCGCCCCCGACATCCCCGCTCCCGATCCCCCCGCCCCCACCTGCGGCACCCCCTCCGGCTCGGCCTTCCCGCTCGACACCCGGATCCACGGCGGTCCGGAGGAGTACCCTGCCGGCGGCCGACTCCAGGAGTGGAAGCTCGACCTCACCAACACCACCGACGCCACCTGCTCGGGCATCCACCCCGTGCTCGTCCTCACCGACGAGCGGCGGGTGCTGCGGCCCGAGCAGATCCGGTTCGAGTTCTACGACGAGGGGGCCGCGCGCTGGCGGCCGGTGACCTTCGAGACGACCGACCAGGCCGAGAACGTCGGCGTGTTCACCGGCTCGAACGGCTCAGGCATCTCGGGCGGCTCAGGCGCCTCGGAGGGTCCCGGCAGCTCCGGCGACTTCGGCGGCTTCATGGTGTCCGCGGGCCGGACCCTCACCATCCCCGTTCGGCTCGGCTTCCGCGCGGAGGCCGCCCCCGACGAGGTCGTCGTGAACGCCGCGGTCGTCCAGCGCCGGGGCGTCGACGGCGACTGGGTCGGCGAGTCCGGCGACTACCGCCTGAGCGTGGTGCCCGCCGCCCCGGACCGCTCCACCGGACCCGACGAGCCCGCACCTGACACATCCGGCACCTCCGAACCGACCGCCCCCTCCCGGTCGCCCGGGGCGACACCCCGTCCGCCGGGTTCCACCGTCGAGGACCCGGAAGGCCTCGTACTCGCCGGCCCGGACCGCGAACTCGCCGACACCGGAAGGGAGTCGGAGGAGTACGCCGTGCTCCTCGCCCCTCTCGCCGCGGTCCTCGTCCTCCTCGGTGCCGTCCTCGTCCGTGCCGTCCGCCGGTCCCGGCACCGGTGAGTCATGCCCCGTACACCTTCCCGTTCACCCCCGTCTGCGACCATCCCCCGGTGAGCTACCAGAACACCCCCGGCACTCCGGGCGCCCCCGTGAACTCCGGCGTCCCGGAGCACGGCCGCGTGCCCAAGTACTACGCCGTCAAGGCCAAACTCGCCCTGATGGTGGACGAGTTGGGGGAAGGCGGGTTGCTGCCCACTGAGCGCGACCTCGCCGTCCGGTACGAGGTGTCCCGCGAGACCGTCCGGCAGGCGCTGCGTGAACTCCTCCTGGAGGGAAGGCTGCGCCGCCAGGGCCGGGGCACGGTCGTCGCGGGCCCCAAGCTCGAACAGCCCCTCTCGCTCGCGAGCTACACGGAGGGCGTCCGCAGGCAGGGCCTCCGGCCCGGCCGCAGCCTCATCTCGCTCGACCGGTTCCCCTGCCCGGAGGCGCTCGCCCCCGAGGTCGGTGCCGAACGCGGCGATCCCGTCTGGCACATGGAGCGCGTGCTCCTCGCCGACGACGAGCGCGTCGGTCTGGAGAGCACGTACGTCTCCGAGGCCCGCGCCCCGCACCTGGACACCGAGTTCGACCCGGACTCCTCCTTCTACTCCTACCTCCACGACCGCCTGGGCATCTCGTTCGGCGACGCCGACGAGCGCATCGAGACGGTGCTCGCGACGCCCCGCGAGGCGCTCCTCATCGGCACCCCGCCGGCGCTGCCGATGCTGCTGCTCCACCGCGTCTCCCGGGACACCGCCGGGCGGCCCCTGGAGCGGGTCCGCACCCTCTACCGCGGTGACCGGTTCAGCTTCACCGCCCACCTGGGACGGCAGGGCTGACCGACGGGGTGACCGACGGGCCGAGCGGTGCGCCGAACACGCCGAACACGCCGAACACGCCGAACACGCCGAACACGCCGAACACGCCGAACCCCGAGCGGCGCGCCCGGCGCGTAGACCCGAGCGGCGCGCGTCGAACGCCGAGACCACCACAACCCACCCCTCTTTCATCACGGGAAGGTAACGGGTCTGGTCCAAGCTTGTCGGGCCGTTCACCGTCCCGTCGCCCACCGGCCCCGTCCGGGTCACCCGTTCCCAGGACCGTCGACGGCATGAAGGTGATCGTCGTAGGAGCCGGCGTGGTGGGAACCATGCACGCCTGGCACGCAGTGGAACGCGGCCATGAGGTCGTACACATCGAGCGCGAGGCCGAGGCGCGCGGAGCGTCCCTCCGCAACTTCGGCCAGATCTGGGTGAGCGGACGGGCGGGCGGAGAGGAGCTGGACACCGCCCTGCGCGCCCGGGATCTCTGGGAGGGCATCGGCGCCCGGGTCCCCGGGCTCGGCTTCCGCGCCATCGGCTCGCTCACCCCCGTACGGAACGAGCTGGAGCTCGCCGTCGCCGAGGCCGCCGTGGCCCGCCCCGACGCCGCCGCCCGCGGCTACAAGCTGCTGACGGCCGACGAGGCCCGCGCGGTCAACCCGGCCCTGCGCGGCGCGTTCGAGGCGGCGCTCTGGTGCGAGCGGGACGCGGCCGTCGAGCCGCGCCTCGCGCAGCTCGCCCTCCGTGAGGCCCTCCTGGCCACCGGGAAGTACACCTTCCTGCCGAACCGCGAGGTCCGGGACGTCGTGGGGGAGAACGCGGTCCGCGACGACCGAGGCGACGTGCACCGGGGCGACGCCGTCGTCCTGTGCACCGGCGCCTCGCTCTCCGGCCTCGTCCGCGAGGTCGCCGGCGAGATACCCGTCCGCCGCGTCCGGCTCCAGATGATGCAGACCGAGCCCCTCGGCGAGGCGCTCACCACCTCCGTCGCCGACGCCGACTCCTTCCGCTACTACCCGGCCTACGCCTCCGAGGCCCTGGACTCCCTCCGGGCCGCGCAGCCGCAGGACCCGACCGCCGCCGCCCACAGGATGCAGCTCCTGATGGTGCAGCGCCTCGACGGCGGACTGACCATCGGCGACACCCACGAGTACGAGCACCCCTTCGCCTTCGACACCCTCGAAGACCCCTACGAGCACCTCACCCGCGTCGTCGAGTCCTTCCTCGGCCGTCCGCTGCCGAAGATCGAGCGGCGCTGGGCCGGGGTGTACGCGCAGTGCGTCGACACCAGCCGGGTCGTGCACCGCCAGCGGGTCCGCGACGGCGTGTGGCTGGTGACCGGGCCCGGTGGCCGCGGCATGACCTGCTCACCAGCCATCGCCGAGACGACCGCAGACGAACTGGGCTGGTGAACCACATGAGCACGCTGAACAACCGCACGCACGACCTCGTCGTCCTCGACATGGCCGGCACCACCGTCGCCGACGGCGGCCTCGTCGAGCAGGCCTTCACCGCCGCCGCCAAGCGCCTCGGCGAAGACCCGGCCACGATGATCGACCATGTCCGCGCCACCATGGGCGAGTCCAAGATCTCCGTCTTCCGCCACCTCTTCGGCGGCGACGAGACCCGCGCCCGGCAGGCCTGCCTCGCCTTCGAGGAGGCGTACGGCGAGCTGGTCTCCGGCGGCCGCATCGCCCCGATACCCGGCGCGGCCGAGGCCGTCGCCGAGCTCAAGGACCAGGGCCGCACGGTGGTCCTCACCACCGGCTTCGCCCGGGTCACCCAGGACGCGATCCTCGACGCGCTCGGCTGGCGGGACCTGGTCGGGCTCACCCTCTGCCCGGCGGACGCCGGCGGCCGCGGACGCCCGTACCCGGACATGGTCCTCGCGGCCCTCCTCCGCACCGGAGCCGTGGACGACGTCCGCCGGATCGTGGTCGCGGGCGACACCTCGTACGACATGCTCAGCGGCGTCCGCTCCGGCGCCGGGCTCGTCGCGGGCGTCCTGACGGGCGCGCACGACGAGGCGGCGCTCAGGGAGCACGGCGCGACGCACGTCCTCGCCTCGGTCGCCGGACTTCCCGCGCTGATCGGGGAGTCGGAAGCGTGACCAGCGGCATCCGCTTCGACGCCGTGTCCGTCGCGTACGGCGGCACCACCGTGCTCGACCGGCTCGACCTGACCGTCGAGCCCGGCGAGGTCATGGCCCTCCTCGGGCCCTCGGGTTCCGGCAAGACCACCGCGCTGCGGGCCGTCGCCGGGTTCGTGCGGCCGGCCTCCGGGCGGGTGCTCATCGGCGACCGTGACGTGACCGGCCTCCCGCCGTACAAGCGGGGGATCGGCATGGTCGTCCAGCAGTACGCCCTCTTCCCGCACCTGCGGGTCGACGCCAACGTCGCCTTCGGCCTGAAGGCCCGGAAGGCACCCAAGGGCGAGATCCCCGGCCGGGTCGCCGAGGCCCTGGAGATGACCGGCATGGCGGCCTACGCCCACCGGTACCCCCGGGAGCTCTCCGGCGGCCAGCAGCAGCGCGTCGCGATCGCCCGCGCGCTCGCCATCCGGCCCCAGGTCCTCCTCCTCGACGAGCCTCTCTCCGCGCTCGACGCCCAGCTGCGCTCCGGAATGCTGGCCGAACTGGCCAGGCTCCACCGCGAGTTGCCGGACGTGTCGATCCTGTACGTCACCCACGACCAGGTCGAGGCGCTCACCCTCGCGGACCGGATCGCCGTCATGGACAAGGCCCGGCTCCAGGACTGCGGCACCCCGCAGGACCTGTACCGCAGGCCGCGTACGGAGTTCACGGCCTCGTTCGTCGGCAACGCCAACCTGCTGCCGGTGACGGTCGGCAGGGACGGCGTCGTCTTCGACGGGACCGAGCTGAAGGTCTCCACCGAGGGCATGGCCGGTCCGGTCCCCGGCGCGGCCGCCACCCTCTGCGTCCGGCCCCACCTGGTCGGCCTCGGGGACGGGCCGAACGCACTGCGCGGCCGGATCGGCGAGGTCCAGTGGCGCGGCTCCACGCACCGGCTGTACGTCGAGGTGGGCGGGCACCGGGTGAAGGCGGACGTCCGGGAGCTGCGGGAGACGCCCCTGCTCGGGACCGAGGTGACGCTGCACTTCGCGCCCGAGGACGCGGTGCTCCTCGGGGCGGGGGTGTCGGATGGCTAGCGCCGTGAGCCCCGCCGCCCCGGCGACGGCGGACGCGCGGACGCGCCGCGCCACCCCCGTCTGGGTCTGGGCGCTCCCGCCCGTCGCCGTGCTCGCCGTCGTCTTCCTCTACCCCCTCGCGCTCGTCGTCCAGGAGTCCCTGGCCCCCGGCGCGTACGGTGACGTCTTCGCCTCCGCGTCCTTCCGCGACGCCCTCGTCACCACCGTGTGGCTGGCCGTCGCCTCCACCGTCGGGTGTCTCGTCCTCGGCTTCGTGCTCGCCGTCGTGATCGCGTTCGTCCCGTTCCCCGGCGGGAAGGCGGTGTCGAAGTTCATCGACGTCTTCCTCTCCTTCCCGTCCTTCCTGATCACGCTCGCCCTGCTGTTCCTCTACGGCACGGTCGGCATGGCCAACGGCGTCTGGACCGACGTCACCGGGGACCCTTCGGGCCCCTTCCGGTTCCTGACCACCCCGTGGGGCGTCCTGCTCGCCGAGATCACGTACTTCACCCCGTTCGTGATGCGGCCGCTGCTCGCCGCCTTCTCGCAGATGGAGACGGCTCAGCTGGAGGTCGCGTCCTCGCTCGGGGCCCGGCCGCTGCGGATCGTCCGGCAGGTGATCCTGCCCGAGGCAGTCCCGGCGCTCGCGGCCGGCGGCAGCCTCGTCCTCGTCATGTGCCTGAACGAGTTCGGGATCGTGCTCTTCACCGGCGCCAAGGGCGTCACGACCCTCCCGATGCTCGTCTACAGCAAGGCGATCCTCGAATCCGACTACGCCGCCGCCTGTGTCGTCGCCGTCGTCAACGTCGCCCTCTCCGTGGGCCTCTACGTCCTCTACCGGGGGGTGAGCCGCCGTGCTGGTGCATAGCCGTACGGGCAGGTGGACGGCCTGGGCCGCGTTCGCCGTGCTGTTCGTCCCGCTCTTCGCCCTCCCGCTCCTGGTCATCGTCGCCGCCTCGTTCGCCACGAACTGGTCCGGCGCCTTCCCCTCCGGGCCGACCACCGAGCACTACGCGGCCGCCGTCCGCGGGGAGTCCCTCCAGGCCCTCACGACCAGCCTGATCACCGCCGTCACGGCGAGCCTGATCGCGCTGACCGTCGGCACCTGGGCCGCGCTCGCCGGAGCCGCGCTCGGCAGGAAGGGGAAGAGGGTCCTCGACGCGCTGTTCATGCTGCCGGTCGCCGTGCCGTCCGTGGTCGTCGGCCTCGCCGTCCTCGTCGCCTTCTCGCGGCCGCCGGTGCTCCTCAACGGCACCCGATGGATCGTGATCCTCGCGCACACCGTGCTCGTCACGGCCTTCGCCCACCAGTCGGTCTCGGCCGCGATCCAGCGGCTCGACCCCGCCTACGAGCAGGCGGCGGCCAGTCTCGGCGCCCGCCCCTCGTACGTCCTGTTCCGCGTGAGGCTGCCGCTCCTGCTGCCGTCCCTGAACGCGGCCGCCGGACTCTGCTTCGCGCTGTCCATGGGCGAGCTGAGCGCCACGATGATGCTCTACCCGCCGGACTGGATGCCGCTCCCGGTGCTCGTCTTCACCGCCACCGACCGCGGTTCCCTCTTCACCGGCTCGGCGCTGGCCGTGGTCCTCATGACCGCGACCCTGCTCGCCCTGCTCGCCGTCTCCCGCATCCGTACCAAGGCCTCCTTCCGCTAGCCACGCCCCGTCACCGTCAACAGGAGAACACGACGTCATGCGTACGTACGCCAAGCCGATCGCCGCCGTCACCGGCTCCCTCGTCCTCGCCGCGGGCCTCACCGCCTGCGGGGGTTCCACCGCCGCATCCGACGAGAAGACCGTCACCGTCTACAGCGCCGACGGCCTCAAGGGCGAGGCGGGCGACGGCTGGTACGACAAGGTCTTCGCCGACTTCGAGAAGAAGACCGGCATCAAGGTCGAGTACGTCGAGGGAGGCTCCGGGGAGATGGTGCAGCGCGCCCTCCGTGAGAGGAGCAACACCCAGGCCGACGTCCTCGTGACCCTGCCGCCGTTCATCCAGCAGGCCGGCTCCAAGGGCCTGCTCCAGAAGTACACCCCGCAGGGCGCCGACCAGGTCGGCGGCGGCGACAAGGCGAGCGACGGCACCTGGACCTCGGTCGTCAACAACTACTTCGGCTTCATCCACAACACGAGGGAGCTCCCCGCCGCCCCGAAGAGCTGGGAGGAGCTGCTCGACGCGAAGTTCGAGAACAGGCTCCAGTACTCCACCCCGGGCGTCGCGGGCGACGGAACCGCCGTCCTCATCAAGGCGATGCACGACTTCGGCGGCCAGGAGCCGGCCATGGAGTACCTGAAGAAGCTCCAGGCCAACAACGTCGGTCCGTCCTCGTCCACCTCCAAGCTCGCCCCCAAGGTCGACAAGGGCGAACTCCTCGTCGCCAACGGGGATGTGCAGATGAACTTCGCCCAGTCCAAGTCCATGCCGAACCTCGGCATCTGGTTCCCGGCCAAGGGCGCGGGCAGGCCCACCACCTTCGCCCTGCCCTACGCGGCCGGCCTGGTGGACAAGGCCCCGCACACCGAGAACGGCAGGAAGCTCCTCGACTTCATGCTCACCGAGGGCGCCCAGCGCGAGGTCAGCGCGGTCGGCGGCGGCTTCCCGGCCCGCAAGGACGTCAAGGCCACCGACGCCAACGCCATCGAACTGGCCAAGCTGATGGAGGGCGTCGAGGTCTTCGAGCCGGACTGGGCCGACATCGACAAGAACCTCAAGACGTACGTCGACGCGTGGAAGTCGGCGACCGGCAGCTGACTGGCGCCCGTCGCCCGTCGCCGCCCGTCGCCCGTCGCCGCGTGTCGCCACCGTCGCCGCGTGTCGCCACCAAGAGTTCACCGCACGACCCTGGAACGCCCCCGTACATCGCGGAAGGATAACGGGTACGGACCGACGATCAACGCCCCTGAGAAATCAGGGGCGTTGGCGCATGGCCGTACCCATCGACCCCGCTCACGGAGGACTCCGACATGCCGATCACCGGCATCTCCCGCCGCACCGTGCTCGCCGCCGCCGGTGCCACCGCGGCGGCCGCCGCCACCGGCCTCGCCGCCGCCCCCGCCGCCCGGGCCGCCGCCGCGCCCACGCTTCCCGACGGCACCAGCAAGGACAAGGTGCTCGTCGTCGGCATGGACGGCCTGCGGTACGACCGGATCGACGCCGCCAAGGCCCCGCACCTCAAGTCCCTGATGACCAACGGCACATACGGCCGTTCCCTGCTCTACGCCAACCCGATGGCCGCGACCTCCTCCGGCCCCGGCTGGTCGACGATCTCCACCGGCGTCTGGCCCGACAAGCACGGCGTCAAGGACAACACCTTCACCGGCAAGAACTACGGCCGCTACCCCGGCTTCCTCGCCCGCCTCCACCAGGTCCGCCCCGACCTCTCCCTCTTCGCCGCCGTCGACTGGCCCGAGCTGGACACCCACGGCACCGTCACCCCCGGCGCCGACGCCAAGCTCGTCTACGACAACGACTACGCCGTCAACGACCTCGTGATCACCGACATCACCGAGGACATCCTGCGCAACCAGAACCCCGACGTCCTCTTCGTCTACTTCGGCGAGACCGACGAGATCGGCCACAACAACGGCGCCGCCAGCCCCAGGTACCTCGACGCGATCGACGTCCAGGACGGCTACCTCGGCCGGCTGCTCACCGCGATCAAGGCCCGCCCGGCGTACGCCACCGAGCGCTGGACGGTCATCGTCACCACCGACCACGGCCACACCGACGGCGGCGGCCACGGCGGCTCCTCCATCGAGGAGCGCCGCACCTTCGTCCTCGCCCAGGGCCCCGGCATCGCCGCCGGCGCCCGCCCCGTCGACACCCGGCTCGTCGACGTCGCCGCCACCGTCTTCCGCCAGCTCGGCATCACCCCGGCGGCCTCCTGGGGCCTCGACGGCAAGCCGATCCAGGACCGCTCCACCGACCCCTTCGACAGCCTGTACGGGTCGCTGACCGGCCGCGTCGACGAGACCGGCATCCCCGCCGGGGTCCTCGGCTTCACCCGCACCGCGCCCAGCGGCTGGTCCGTCATCGACAACGCCATGGGCACCGGCGGCGTGACCGAGTGGCGCGGCTGGTCCTTCGCCACCGACGAGTTCTGGTCCCGCTCCCAGCGCGACCAGTCCCGCGAGCTGAACGTCCGGGCCCGGGGCGTCTTCGCCGTCGCCGACTCCGACGAGTGGGCCGACAGGGCCTTCTCCGGTACGTACGACTCGACCCTGGTCACCCCGGCGTACAGCGTCTCCGGCGCGACCGGGGCCACCCTGGACTTCACGACCCACTACCGCCAGGAGGGCAGCCAGACCGCGCAGGTCCAGGCCGTCTTCAACGGCGGCACCCCGACCGTCGTGAAGAGCTACACCGCCGACGTGATCTCCCAGCCCCAGTCCCTCACGGTCGCCGTCCCGTCCGGCGCGTCCAGCGTGAGCTTCCGCTTCCGCTACACCGGTTCCAACAACTGGTACTGGGTGATCGACGGGGTCAAGGTGACGGCTTCCTGATTAGGCTGGGGGCGTCGCCACAGCGCTGTCGCGGCGCCCCCAGCACACCGCACGTCTGTACGGCAGGAGTCCCGCACCCATGGCAGAGCGCAAGCCGATCGAATCCTGGCTGACCGACATGGACGGCGTCCTCATCCACGAGGGCGTGCCGATCCCCGGCGCCGACGCGTTCATCAGGAAGCTGCGGGAGACCGGGAAGCCCTTCCTGGTCCTCACCAACAACTCGATCTACACGGCCCGCGACCTGCACGCCCGCCTCGCCCGGATGGGCCTGGAGGTCCCCGTCGAGAACATCTGGACCTCGGCGCTCGCCACCGCCAAGTTCCTCGACGACCAGCGCCCCGGCGGCACCGCGTACGTGATCGGCGAGGCGGGACTCACGACCGCCCTCCACGACATCGGCTACGTCCTCACCGACCACGACCCGGACTACGTGGTGCTCGGCGAGACCCGTACGTACTCCTTCGAGGCGATGACCAAGGCCGTCCGGCTCATCAACGCCGGCGCCCGCTTCATCTGCACCAACCCCGACGAGACCGGCCCCTCCCTCGAAGGCCCGCTGCCGGCCACCGGCTCCGTCGCCGCGCTCATCACGAAGGCCACCGGCAAGGACCCGTACTTCGCCGGCAAGCCGAACCCGCTCATGATGCGCACCGGCCTGAACGCCATCGGCGCCCACTCCGAGACGAGCGCCATGATCGGCGACCGGATGGACACCGACATCCTGGCGGGCCTGGAGGCGGGCATGCAGACCTTCCTGGTCCTCACGGGCCTGACCGGCGAGGCCGAGATCGACCGCTTCCCGTTCCGCCCGTCCAAGATCGTGAAGTCGATCGCGGACATCGTCGACCGGGTGTAGCGGCCGCGCGCCGGCGCCCCTGCGGATGCGAGAAGCCCCGATCCGGGTGACCCTGCCAGTATCAGGAGGTCACGATGCGTTCAGGTCCCATTGCTCTCCGTGCCGCAGGGGCGGCCCTGGTACTCGTGCTGGCACCCACGGCCGGCAGCGCGTACGCCCACGACGGGGTGAAGGTCACCGTCACCCCGTCCACCGCCTCGCCCGGCGCCGACATCGACGTCCGCGTCCAGGGCTGCAAGGGCACGACGGGTGCCGCGAAGTCCCCGGCGTTCGTCGCCGACGCCGCACTCACCGGCCGGGACGGCGGCGGCGCCCCGCTGTTCGGCGACACCACGATCAAGACCCGGCTCGAGAACGGCACGTACAAGGTCAGCGTGACCTGCGACGGCCACGACCACCCGGACGTCGGCACGGTGCGCGTCGAGCGCCACAAGCCCACGCACGAGCCGACCCGCAAGCCCACGCACGAGCCGACCCGCAAGCCCACGCACGAGCCGACCCGCGAGCCCACGCACGAGCCGACCCGCGAGCCGACCCACCACGCGAGCCCGATCGCCCCGGTCCGCGCGGGCGGCGGCGGCACCGCCGCCTTCGCCGCCCCGGCCGCCCCCGGCGTCGCCCAGACCACCAGCGAGAGCGGCCTCGGCACCCCGTACACCCTGCTCGGCCTCGGTCTTGCGGCCGTCGCCGCCGTGGCCGTCGCCTTCCGCAGCTCCCGCCGCCGCGACGCGGAAACCGGTACGGGCACGGGCTCGGGGCCGGGTACGGAATGACGGCGCCGTCCGGCTCCCGCCCGGCGGGCACCGGGCGACTCGTCACCGGCGTGGCCTGGGCGCTGCTCCTGCTCGGGCTCTGGCTCTGGGGCCGCGAGGTCACCGAAGGACCCGGGGGCAGCTCCGCGCCGACCACCGGCGACATCGCCGCCGTCGGCCGCCCGCTCGGCGTCGCCCTGCCCCCGGCGCGCGACCCCCTCACGCCCGTCACGCCCCAGCGGGTCGAGGTCCCGTCCCTCGGCATCGCCGCGCCCGTCGTGGCACGCGGCCTCGACAGCACGGGAGCGATCGACCCGCCGCCGTACGAGATGCCGCACACGGTCGGCTGGTTCGGCTCCGGCACCCGGCCGGGCGCCGCGGGCCCGGCCCTCCTCGTCGGCCACGTCGACACGGAGACCCGGCCGGCGGTCTTCTACGGGCTGAGCGCGGCCCGCCCCGGCGCGAAGGTCCGCATCACCCGTACGGACGGATCGGTCGCCGAATTCACGGTGGACGACGTCCAGGTCTACCCGCGGGAAGACTTCGACGCGAGCAAGGTCTACGGGGCGCGGGTCCCGCACCGTGCGGAACTGCGCCTGATCACCTGCGGCGGCACGTTCGACCGGAGCGCCAACGCCTACACGGCCAATGTGGTGGTCTCGGCCTACCTGACGGCAGCGACAACCACCTGACCCCACGGCCCCCGCGCGCCCATGCCGTGGTCGTCCACCTGGTCCGCCGCCCCGAGCTGTCCGGGGGGACCCCCAGCGGGACGATCGCCCGCACAGCGGTGGGGTGGGGTGCGGGTCCGCACGGGGGCGGGTGGGGCGAAGCCCAGTGGCGCCGCCCGCATGGGGGTGGCACGGGGGGCCTCGCCCTGTCGGGCGCGGGTTCGTACGGGGGCGGCGAGGCGCGGGTCCGTACGGTCGGGGCGAGGCGCTCCCTGAGCGGCCGCGCCGCGGACCCGGTCCCGGTCGGCGGCGCGCGTCCCGCAACCGCCGCCGACCGGTCCGGTCCTCCACCGCAGGGCTCACGGACGCGGGAGGAGTCCGGTGCCGCCGCGGGAGGTCGAGGTTCCGGACACTGTAGAGGCCCCGCCCCGCCCGGCCCAGAGGGCCGTCGCGTCCCGATGCTCACGACCGCTCGCCACGCGCCGTGAGAAGAGCCGGGTTCCCGCTCCAGGCCCTCGCGCGTCGCGGCGTCCTCCCGGCCGGCCTGCCAGGCCCCGGGGCATCCGCCCCGCCCGCGCCCGACGCACCCCCCGGTCGAGTCCCACCCCGGGAACTGACCCACCCCGCCCAGCAGTTCGCGGAGTGAGAAGGGTCGGGAACGACCAAGACCCCCTCACCATCGGTGAGGGGGTCTTGACTCTGCGTGCGCCGCCAGGGACTCGAACCCCGGACCCGCTGATTAAGAGTCAGCTGCTCTAACCAACTGAGCTAGCGGCGCCTGCTGACAGAGAGAACTCTACCTGACGTCCGGGTGTGCTCCTGACCAATAACGGTCGCCTCCGGCCTGTCGGATGGTCGTATCAGGCCTTCGAACCGTCAAAATGCGATTTGTCCAGACAGTTGAGACACTGACGCCCAAAACCAAGGGTCAAAAGATCTTGACGAGTGTGGAGGGGAATCGCATGAGCGTGCCGGTCTTCGAGGAGTTCGAACCCGCGGTCGACTGCGGCTGCCCGGGGTGCGTCCGGCAGCGGCGTGACCTCGCGCTTCGTCCGCCCGTCAGGGCGGGCGGGCATCCGGCGGCGCACGGCGCGCGCCGCGCCCTGGTCCTGGTGACGGCCGCGGGCGTGGTCCTCGGCGGTGGTGGGGCCGCCGAGGCGACGGCCCCACCACCGCCCTCGGCCCCGTTCGTCCCGGCGGACCTCGCAGAGGCGCCGGCGGACGCGTCCGCGCGGGTCGCCCATCCCGAGCCCGACACCCCGCAGGGCGGCCGCGGGCCGCTGCACGGAGCGCCGGGTCCCGGCGGCCAGCCCTCCCCGAACGCGAATCCGACGCCCAGTCAGGTCTCGACGGGCACCCTGCGGAAGTCGACCCGGGCGGAGATCATCAACCGCGCCAAGCTGTGGGTGACCGCCCAGGTCCCGTACTCCATGGAGAAGTACTGGTCGGACGGCTACCGCCAGGACTGCTCGGGCTACATCTCGATGGCCTGGAACCTCCGCAGCAACGAGTGGACCGGCAGCCTCGACCGTTTCGCCGACCGCGTCGACCGCACCGAGCTCCAGCCCGGCGACATCCTGCTCTTCCACAACCCGGCCAACCCGACGCGCGGCTCGCACGTCACGATCTTCGGCGGCTGGACCGACTACACCCACACGTCCTACGTCGCGTACGAGCAGACCAAGCCGCGGACGCGGAAACAGGCGACGCCGATGGCGTACTGGGAGAACTCCCCCCGCTACGTGGGCTACCGCTACAAGGGCGTGGTCAGCGCCGGCGGCACCGGGGGCACCGCGGGCGGGGCGGCCTCGACGGCGACGCCGTACCCCGGCACGGCGATGTTCGGCACCGGTGCGAACAACGCGTACGTCACCCAGCTCGGACGGCTCCTCGTCGACCGCGGCGGCAAGAAGTACTACAGCAAGGGGCCCGGTCCGAAGTGGGGAGCGGCGGACCGTCGCGCGACCCAGGCCTTCCAGCTGGCGCAGGGCTGGAAGGGCAAGGAGGCGGACGGCCTGCCGGGCCCGGACACCTGGAAGCTCCTCGTGACCGGCGGGGGCAAGAGCATCGGCGGTTCGAGTGGTTCGAGCGGGTCGAGTTCGAATGCGACGGGATTTCCCGGGCGTGGCTCCTTCCGTCCGGGCCAATCCAACGCATATGTGGAGAAGCTGGGCAAACAACTGGTGAAGCGGGGCTTCGGCAAGCACTACCTGTCGGGACCCGGTCCGCGCTGGACGGAGGCGGACCGCCGCAACGTCGAGGCGTTCCAGCGGGCACAGGGCTGGCGCGGCGCAGCGGCCGACGGCTACCCGGGCCCGGAGACCTGGCGGCGCTTGTTCCGATGACCCCGAGAGCATGAGGTGGACCCGAATGACGGCATCGACCCCCAACCCCGCGGATTCCGGCGCGGCGGCCTCACGTGACGCGGCCCGCACCGCCCGCCGCCTGACGGACGGCACCCTCCCGCGGACGTCCCCTCCCCAGGGCGCACCCCCGGGCACCCCGGGCACCCCGTCGACCCGACGGGAGACGCCGACGGAGCCGGGGCGGTCGACGCAGCCGGCACCGCCGGGGGAGCAGGGGGAGGGCGCGCCGGTGGCCGGCGCACCGGTGGAGGGCGGCGCCCCCTCGGCGAGCGTCGAGGCGGCGGGTGCGGTGAACCCTCCGGCGGCGGACGCCGGTGCCGCGTCGACACCGGCCGGGGGTGACGCGGCACCGGCGTCCCCATCGGACGGTGCGCCGGAAGCCCCTGTGGCGGACGCGTCGGGTCCGTCGGCGTCTCCCGCCGCCGGAGCACCTCCGGCCGCCGATGAGCCGGGGACCTCGCGGCGCAGGGTTCCGGTGTGGCCCGAGCCGGGGGCGAGAGGTGGCGCCGCGGCGGAGGCGGCGGCGAGGCCGGACGCCCCGGCCAGCCCGGTCGGCACGGCACCGGGGCACGGGACGGGGCAGGTCGGTACGACGCCGCCCGGTGACGGCGTGAGGACTTCCGGCGCGCTCCCGGTCCGCCCGGCCGGCTCCGAGCTCCCGGCCGGCTCCCCGCTCCCCACCGGCTCCCGGCTTCCGACGGGCTCCGCGCTTCCGGCCGGCTCCGCGCTTCCGGGCAGGTCCGCTTCCGGTACGGCGACGGGGGCGCCGGCCGCCCCGGGAACCGCCCCGGGCGCAGCCCCGGAAACCGCCTCCGGACCCGCACCAGTGGTCTCGCGAGTCCAGCCCGTCCCGCCCGCCTACCCCGGCACCACGCCCTCCGGGGCGGGCAAGCACGCCCGCCCCGCATCGCCCGTCACCTTGAAGGCCGTCGTCACCGTGCGGTCCGGTGGTCCTTCGCCGGTCCCTGTCGCTGTCCCCGCTGCTGTCCCTGCTGCTCCCGTCGCGGTCGCCGCGCCGACCGCCGCACCCGGCACCGAGCCCGGCCGTTCCGACCGTCCCGCCGGCCGCCCCGTCACACCCGACTTCGGGCGGATCGCCGGGGCCGGTGTCGGTGCCGTCGCCGTGCCCGTCGCCGCCGTCGTGCGGGTCGCGCGGCGGAAGAACGTGATCGGGGCCGAGACCACCGGGTCGATCCCGGTGCACCTCCTCTTCCGCGACGAGCCGGGGAACGCCGTGCCCTTCGCGGCCGGTGAGGACGACGGCGGTCCCGACACCGTCGCCATGGCCGCGCCCACCCCCTCCCGGACGGGTACGGGCCCCGCCATCCCCGGCCCGTCGAAGGTCCAGGCCGAAGGCCAGGCGCAGCCTCAGGCGGACGCCGCCGGGACCAGGGCGGCGAACCAGGGCACGTCCCGGCAGAAGCCGAAGTTCCGGCTGAACGCGAAGCGCGACGCGACGCCCGGCGCGCAACCCGACGTCCGGCTCGACGCGCCCCCCGGGGATCGCCCCAGGACCCGGGCCGCCAAGGCATCCGCCACCAACGCCACCAACGCCACCACCGCCGCCAAGGCATCCACCGCCAAGGCCGCCCCCGCCACCAAGGCCCACGCCTCCGCCGAAGCCCCCGCCCGGGCCTCCGCCTCCCGGCCCGCGCCCACCGCCGACCCCGCTCTCGTCGAGCGCCCCGGGCCGGTGCTGCCCGGGTGGGTCGGGGTCGTCGGCGGCGCCCTCGCGCTCGCCGCGTGCGCGGCGGTCGTGTGGTGGACCGGGGCCGTTCCCGCGGAGGCGGCCCGGATGCTGCGGCTGCCGGAACGCCCGTACAACGGGATCCATCTCGGCCAGTGGGCGCTCCTCGCGCTCGGCGTCGTCCTCACCCTGTTCGCGCTCGGCGGGCTCGGCCGGGGCCGGGTCGGCTACGCCTGGGTGCTGACCCTGTTCGGCGACTACCGCGGCACGGTCCGCCGTACCGGTCTGGTCTGGGTCAGCCCGCTCCTGCTGCGCCGCCGCGTCGACGTACGGCTCCGGCACTGGCGCAGTGAGCCGCTGTCGGCGGTGGACGCCAAGGGCACCGCGCTCGATGTCACCGTGCTCGTGGTGTGGCGGGTGCGGGACACCGTCCGGGCGGCGCTCGGTGTCGACGGGCACGAGGACTACCTGCGGGAGCAGGTGGAGGCGGCCATGGCCCGGGTGCTGTCGCAGCTTCCGGCGGACGCCTTCCACGAGGACGCTCCCACGCTCCGGGACGCGGAGGCCGTCGGTGAGGCGCTGACGCGGATGCTGTCGGCGGAGTGCGCTCCGGTGGGTGTGGACGTGTTCTCGGCGCAGCCGACGCGGATCGAGTACGCGCCGGACGTGGCGGCGGCGATGCGCAGGCGCCGGATCGCGGCGATCGACGCGAAGCACCGGGACAGCGTGCTGACCTCGGTGGTGGACGCGGTGGACGACGTGGTCCACCGGCTGACCAGTCGTGGTCTGGTGGAGCTCGACGACTACGAGCGCAAGGCGCTGGTCAAGGACCTGACGGTGGCGTTCTACACGGGTCGGACGGGTCCTGTAGAGGGGGCGTGAAGGGATGGACATGTTCAACTTCCGTCCATACCTTGGTACTTGGTCCAGACCAAAATCGGTACGACGTACCACCGCACGCGTGCGCGCACGGCCCAACGGAACTCCCCCACGTTCTCCTGGAGCGAAGCATGCGCAAAAAGTCAGTCGGGGCGGCGGTGGTGGCGCTCGGCGTCGCCGGCGTCACCCTGTTCGCCACCGGTAGTGCCGGCAGTCACGGCTACACCGACTCGCCGATCAGCCGCCAGAAGCTCTGCGCCAACGGCACCGTGACCAACTGCGGCTCCATACAGTGGGAGCCCCAGTCGGTCGAGGGCCTCAAGGGCTTCCCCTCCGCCGGTCCCGCCGACGGCAAGATCTGTTCCGCCGGGCTCACGCAGTTCGCCCAGCTGGACGACCCCCGGGGCGGTGCGTGGCCCGCGACGCAGCTCTCGGCGGGCCAGAGCTACAGCTTCCGCTGGCAGTTCACGGCCCGGCACCGCACCACGGACTTCAAGTACTACATCACCAAGAACGGCTGGAACCCGAGTCAGAAGCTGACCCGGGCCATGCTGGACCCCCAGCCGTTCCTGACCGTCCCCTACAACAACCAGCAGCCGCCGGCGACCCTCTCGCACTCCGGGACGATCCCGGCGGGCAAGACGGGCCGCCATCTGATCCTGGCGGTGTGGACGATCGCGGACACGGCGAACGCGTTCTACGCGTGCTCGGACGTCAAGTTCTGACGCCCGGGCGGCTCGGTGACCGTTCCTGACGGTCACCGAGCGGCCGCTCCCGACGGCCGCCGAGCGACCGTTGCCGGCGGTCGTCGAGGGGTCGTTCCCGCCCGTTCATTTCTGATGGATCGTCAGCTACAGTCCGGCCCATGAGGGGTGCGGACACCGTCGCGGAACTCGTACGGCGCCAGTGGGGCGACCACCGGATCGGGCTGAGGGACGAGCACCACACCCTCACCCACCACCAGGTCGCCGCCGGCGCCGCCGCGCGGGCCGCACTGCTCGTGGACCTGATGCCACCCCTGCCGGGGGGCGAGCCGCACCTCGGCATCCTGCTCGACAACACGCCGGAGTACCCGCTCTGGCTCAGCGCGGCGGCCCTCGCGGGGGCCGCCGTCGCCGGGATCAACCCCACCCGGCGCGGCGCCGAACTCGCCCGGGACATCCGGCACACCGCGTGCCGGGTCCTGGTCACCCAGCGCGCCCACCTGCCGCTCCTCGACGGTCTCCCGCTGCCCGGCGTGCGGATCCTGGTCACGGACACCGACGCGTACCGGGAACTCCTCGCGCCGTACGGGTCCGCCCGCCCGGGCGACGCGCGCCTCGGCCCCGTGCGCCCCGACAGCCGCTTCCTGCTCTCCTTCACGTCCGGCTCGACGGGAGCGCCGAAGGCGGCGCTCTGCAGCCAGGGCCGACTTGCGGCGGCCGGTGCCTCGCTCGCGGCCCACTTCTCCGTCGGGCAGGACGACGTCCACTACGTCTGCATGCCGATGTTCCACGGGAACGCGGTGATCGCGGACTGGGCGCCGGCACTGGCCGCCGGGGCGGGGGTGGCCTTGAGGGCCCGCTTCTCGGCCTCCCGTTTCCTCTCGGACGTACGAGACTTCGACGCCACCTACTTCACCTATGTCGGCCGGGCGGTGCAGTACCTCCTGGCGACCCCGCCCACCCCCGAGGACCACGCGCACCGGCTCCGCCTCGGCTTCGGCACGGAGGCGGGGGCGGTGGACGCGGCGCGCTTCCGGGAGCGCTTCGGGGTGCCGCTCGTGGAGGGGTACGGCTCCTCGGAGGGCGGCGCGTCGATCCAGCGGACCCCGGACACGCCGACCGGCGCGGTGGGCCGGGCGGCACCGACGGACGACCTGCTGGTGGTGGACGCGGAGACGGGCCGGGAGTGCGAGCCGGCCCGTTTCTCCCCGACGGGCCGGCTCCTCAACGCCGCCGAGGCGGTCGGAGAACTCGTCAACCGGGGCCGCAGCGCCTTCGAGGGCTACTGGCGCAACCCCGACGCGGAGGCGGCCCGGCTGCGCGACGGCTGGTACTGGACGGGAGACCTCTTCTACCGGGACGCGGACGGTTACCTCTACTTCGCGGGCCGTACGGACGACCGGCTGCGGGTCGACAGCGAGAACCTGGCGGCCGCGATGATCGAACACATCCTGGCCCGCTGGGACCGGGCCGCGGGGGTCGCGGTCTACGCGATACCCGACCCCGTGGCGGGGGACCAGGTGATGGCGGCGCTGGCGCTGCGGGAGGGAGAGGTCTTCGATCCGGCGGAGTTCGCCGCGTTCCTCGCGGCGCAGCAGGACCTCGGGACGAAGATGCCGCCGCGCTTCGTCCGGGTGATGCCAGGACTCCCCCTCACGGCGACGAACAAGATCCACCGGGTGGCACTCCGCCGCGCCGCCTTCCTCTGCCCGGACCCCGTCTGGTGGCGCCCCACCCCGACCGCCCCGTACGAACCCCTGACCGACGCGGCCGCCGCCACCCTCCGGGCCGAGTACGCCCTCCACGACCGCGCCCCGTCCCCTGACCACCACCGCTGAACCACCGGGCGCGCCGCCGGTCTTCGGCGCTGCGCGCGCCCGGAATCGAGAACCCTGACGGCGGGTCCCGGAGCCCCTCCGCCTACGCTGCTGCCATCGGCCGGCGCCGCCGCCGGTCGCGGGATACGGGGGACCGGTGCAGAGGGACGACATGACCGAGGTGTTCCAGCCACTCCAGGCGGACGATCCGCCCGTGGTGGCGGGCTACCGCCTCGCCGCCCGGCTCGGCGCGGGCGGCATGGGCCGGGTCTACCTCTCGCACACACCGGGCGGCCGTCCGGTGGCGATCAAGGTCGTCCGGCCGGAACTGACCGACTCCCCGGCCTTCCGGCACCGGTTCGGCCGGGAGATCAAGGCGGCCCGGCGCGTCCGGGGCGCGTACACCGCCGAGCTGATCGACGCCGACGCGGACGGCGTACCGCCCTGGCTTGCGACGCTGTACGTGCCAGGCCCGTCCCTGTCCGAGGCCGTCGCCCGGCGCGGGCCGCTGCCCGTGCCGGCGGTGCTGTGGCTGATGGCGGGGGTCGCCGAGGCGCTGCAAGCCATCCACGGCGCGGGAATCGTGCACCGTGACCTGAAGCCGTCGAACGTACTGCTGGCCGCCGACGGCCCACGAGTGATCGACTTCGGCATCTCGCTCGCCTCCGACATCTCCTCGCACACGGCGACCGGCACCACGATGGGCACGCCCGCGTACATGGCCCCCGAGCAGGCGTCCGCGGGTGAACTCACGCCGGCGACGGACATCTTCGCGCTGGGTCAGACGGCGGCCTTCGCGGCGCTGGGAGAACCGCTGTACGGCGAGGGCCCGTCCGTCGGCGTGCTCTACCGCATCGTGCACTCCGCACCCGACCTGTCCCTCCTTCCCCCGCAGCTCCGTCCACTGATCGCCCGATGCCTGGCCGCCGCTCCGGAGGAGCGGGCCACCCCGGCCGAGGTCGTCGAGTGGTGCAGGCAACGACTCGGGCGGGACGCCGACGCGGGCGCGGGCCCGGCCGTCTGGCGGGAGGTCACCGGACCCGAGCCCACGGTGCCGGATCCGGTCCCCGACCCCACCCCGGTGCACACGCTGCCGCTGGTCCCGCGGCCACGGCCGGGGACGTGGCCGCCCGCGCCGGACGAGCGGCCGACGGGACCGGACGAACGACGGTCCCGGAGGCGGCGCACCGCGCTCGTCACGGCCGCCGCCGTCACGGCGGGCGCCCTCCTCCTGACCGGCCTGACCTGGACGGTCATGGACGCCGCGGAGCGGATCCGCGACCGCGGGGCGTCCGCGAGCACGACTCCCCCCGGCGCGACGGAGCCGTCCGGTACGCCGAAGAAGGACGGTCCCGCCGCGAAGGACGGCGGCCGGACCCACGAGGCGTCGCGGCCCTCCCCGACCACCCCCGAGGCGCCGCAGGCCGTCCCCTACCCGTTCCGGATGCTGACCGAGGAGAACTCGATGAGCATCAAGGAGCCGGTCGAGCGCACGAACCGCAAGGGGGACATCCGCCTCGTCTGCAAGGACTCCTGCGCTCTGGAGAGCAGCGCCAGCCGCATGCAACTGCGGGCGAGCAAGCCGGGGGCCGGTCTCGAAGAGTGCCGCACCACCCTCGACTCCGAGCCGACCCGCAGTCTCGAGCTGTCATGGGCGGCGGCCGGCAGTGAGATCTGCATCGAGCACCCCTCGGGAGACATCGCCCTGTTCGTCATCCAGGTGAAGTCGACGGCGCTTCCGCAGCGCGGGATCAACTTCGTGACCGGTGACCTGACGGTCTGGCGCGCGCCCTGAGCCTCGGGCCGGGGGCATCCTGAGAAGAGCGTCCCGCCCCCGTGGCCCGCCCCCCGGTCCCGCCGCCTAGGCCCTGTCGGCCTAGCGTGGGCCTCATGGACCCCCGTACCCCCTGGCAGGCGCTCACCCGGCCCCGGTTCCCTCTCGGCCCCTGGCCCTGGCGAGCCGTCGTGTACCTGGCGACCGGCGCGCTCCTCGGGGCCGCCGTGTGCGCCGTGTTCGTACTGCTCGGGCTGTTCTCCGTCCTCCTCGTGGGGCTGCCGCCGCTCCTCCTCTCCGGCCTCGCGCTCGGCGGCATCGAGCGCCGCCGCCTCCGGCTCGTCGACCTCGACCCCGTATCCGACCCGCACCGGGTCCCCACCGCCCCCGGCCTCGCCGCCTGGCTCCGGCTCCGGGCGGGGGAGCAGGCGACCTGGCGGGAGTTCGCGTACGCCCTGCTCCTCGCCACCGTCCTGTGGCCGCTCGACCTCCTCGCCGTCGCCGTCGGCATCGGCCTGCCCGTGCTGCTCCTCGGCGCTCCCGTCCAGCTGGCCGTGAACGGCGAGGAGGCCAAGGTCGTCAAGGCGTACCTGGTGTCCTCCTATCCGGAGGCCTTCGCCGCCGCCCTCCTCGGCGCCCTGCTCCTCGTCGCCCTCGCCTACCCGCTCGCCGCCGTCGCCGGGGCCCGCGCCGCCCTCGCCCGTGCCCTGCTGACCCCTCGCGAGTCCACGGAGCGGGGGGCGATCGGCGAGGTCATCGCCTCCCGCGCCCGGCTCGTCGACGCCTTCGAGGCCGAGCGGCGCAGGATCGAGCGCGATCTGCACGACGGCGCCCAGCAGCGCCTGGTCGCCCTCACGATGACCCTCGGGCTCGCCCGGCTCGACGCCCCGCCGGGCGGTCCGCTCGCCGACCAGCTGGCGAAGGCGCACGCGGAGGCCGGGCAGGTCCTGACCGAGCTGCGCGAGCTGATCCACGGCATCCACCCGCAGGTCCTCGCCGACTACGGTCTCGGTCCGGCCCTCGCCGACGCCGCCGACCGGTCCGCCGTGCCCGTCGCCACGGACGTCGTACTGCCCCGGCTGCCGGAGTCCGTCGAGAGCGCCGGCTACTTCGCCGGCTGTGAGGCCCTCGCCAACATCGGCAAGCACAGCGGGGCGAGCCGGGCCTCGATCACCGCCCGGCACACCGACGGTGTCCTCCGGATCGACGTCGAGGACGACGGGCGCGGCGCCGCGGACCCGGCCGGGGGGACCGGTCTCACCGGCCTGGCCGACCGGATCGCCGTCCTCGATGGCACACTGACGATCATGAGCCCGCCGGGCGGGCCGACCCTCCTCCGAGTGGAGATCCCATGCCCCGCACTGAGCGAACGCTCCGCGTCGTCCTCGCCGAGGACAGCGTCCTCCTCCGGGAGGGACTGATCGGGCTGCTGGCCCGTTTCGGCCACGAGGTCGTCGCCGCCGTCGGGGACGCGGACGCGCTGCGCGAGGCGGTCGCCGCCCACGACCCGGACATCGTCGTGACCGATGTCCGGATGCCGCCCGGCTTCCAGGACGAGGGGCTGCGCGCCGCGGTCGCGCTCCGCGCCGCGCGTCCCGCCCTGCCGGTCCTCGTCCTCAGCCAGTACGTGCAGCGCAGCTACGCCGCCGATCTCCTCGACGCGGGCGACGGCACGGGCGTCGGCTATCTGCTCAAGGACCGGGTGGGCCAGGTGGAGGAGTTCCTGGACGCGCTGGCCCGGGTCGCGGACGGCGGGACGGTCGTCGATCCCGAGGTCGTACGGCAGCTGCTCCGCCGGCACCGCGATCCGCTGGAGGCGCTGACCCCGCGCGAGCGCGAGGTCCTGGGACTGGTCGCGGAGGGCCATTCGAACGGCGCGATCGCCCGCCGTCTGGTCGTGACCGAGGCCGCCGTCGGCAAGCACATCGGCAACATCCTGGCGAAGCTGGATCTGCCGCCGGCCGAGGACACCCACCGCCGGGTCCTCGCCGTCCTGACCTACCTCCGGGCCTGAGGGCAGGGAAGCCGGGGGCCGGGCGGCCGGGCGGCCGAGGGAGGGGACCGGGGACCCGGATGCCTGGGGACCCCGGGACGACCGGGCCCACCGAAACCACCAGGACCACCGGGACACGAAGAAGCCCCCCGCTTTCGCGAGGGGCTTCTTCTGTCTGTGCGCCGCCAGGGACTCGAACCCCGGACCCGCTGATTAAGAGTCAGCTGCTCTAACCAACTGAGCTAGCGGCGCCTGCTGACAGAGAAAATACTACCTGGTCCCGCGGGGTGCTGATGACCACCCCGCGGGGCCGCGCCGCAGGGACCCCCGAATGGCCCGGTTGCCGCGGATCTCTCGGCTTCCCGGGTCCCGGGTCCCTCAGATCGCCAGTGCCATGACCACCGGCGCCGCCCGCCGGTTCAGCGTGTCCGCCGCCGAGCGCAGCCGGTGGGCGTGCTCGATCGGCAGGGAGAGGGCCAGGCAGCCCACGGCGGAGCCGGCCGTCAGCGGAACGGCCGCGCAGACCGTGCCCACCGCGTACTCCTGGAGGTCGAGCACCGGGACGGTCGGCGGCTGGCTGTCCAGCTTGGAGAAGAGGATCCGCTCGCTGGTGATCGTCCGGGAGGTCAGCCGGGCGATCTTGTGCCGGGACAGGTGGTCGCGGCGGCCGTTCTGGTCGAGCTGGGTGAGCAGGCACTTGCCGACCGCGCTGGCGTGCGCGGCCGAGCGGAAGTCGACCCACTCGTTGACCTTGGGAGTGCGCGGACCGTCGGCGAACTGGGTGATCTTCACCTCGCCGTCGATGTACCGGCTGATGTAGACCGCCGCGCCGACGGAGTCGCGCAGCTCGGTCAGGGTCTCCTGGAGCTTCGCCTCCAGGGCTTCGCGGCGGGTCAGACCGGAGCCGAGGAGGACGAGGGAGTCCCCGATGACGTACGCGCCGTCGGCGACCTGCTCGACGTACCCCTCACGGCGGAGCATGAGGAGCAGTGAGGAGAGGTGGGCCACGGGCAGGCCGGATTCGCGCGCGATCTGGACGTCCGTCACTCCGCCACCGTGCCGTGAGATCGTCTCGAGGACGCGCAAGGCGTATTGCACCGAGTGGAACGGCGCGGTGGGCTCGGGCTTCAGCGCCACGGTTTCCCCCTACCAGGTTGTGACCGCAAGCTTTCGTACCACGATAGCCGCCAAGCGCCGTTTGCGGGGCGGCTGTTGGCGAGAATGATGCGGAGCGTCCGGGCCCTGGTCTGGGGTGCACCACTCTGGCATATGCCTACGTCATGAGTGGTCCGGAGAGTCTCAGGTCAGGGCCGTGCGTGGAGGGGTTCGCCCATGCGTTCGGCCCTGGGAGAACGCGAGATTTTTTATGGGGAAACGGACGCGGTGGCGGTCGTTCCGGTCACCTTCCGGCCCCCTGCGGTGGCCGAGAAGCATCGGAAGGCACCCGTGGAGCCGGCGGAATAAACGGAGACACCCTCCTGTTGTCATCGGATCCAAGCCGATCCACGGGTCGTTCAGTCGATCCGCGGGTCGTTCACGAGTCCGTACGTCTGCCGAGGAGGGTCCCGAAGGTGACCGACGCTATTCGAGGAGAGGCGCGGGGCTCCGCGCCCGTGCCGCTGTCCGTGCTGGACCTGGTGACCGTCGGCAGCGGCAGGACCGCGAGCCAGGCGCTCGCCACCAGCGTCGAGCTGAGCAGGCTCGCCGAGCGGCGCGGCTTCCACCGGCACTGGGTGGCCGAACACCACTCCATGCCCGGCGTCGCCTCCTCCTCCCCGGCGGTGATCCTCGCCCACCTCGCCGCCCACACCCGGCGCATCCGCCTCGGCTCGGGCGGCGTCATGCTGCCCAACCACGCCCCGCTGGTCATCGCCGAGCAGTTCGGCACCCTGGAGGCCCTCGCCCCGGGCCGGGTCGACCTCGGTCTCGGGCGCGCGCCCGGCACCGACGGGGCGACCGCGGCCGCCCTGCGCCGCACCGCCACGCTGAACGAGGGCGCCGACGACTTCCCGGAGCAGCTCGCCGAGCTGACCCGGTTCCTGGACGACGACTTCCCGGACGGCCACCGGTACGCCCGGATCCATGCCGTGCCCGGCCCGGTGCAGGGCCCGAAGGGCCGGCCGCCGATCTGGCTGCTCGGCTCGTCCGGTTTCAGCGCACGTCTCGCCGGCCTGCTCGGCCTGCCCTTCGCGTTCGCCCATCACTTCTCGGCCAGGAACACGGTCCCGGCGCTCGACCTCTACCGGGAGTCCTTCCGGCCCTCCGAGGTGCTCGACGCGCCGTACGCGATGATCGGCGTCGCCGCGCTCGCCGCCGACGAGGCGGCGCAGGCGCACCGCCAGGTCCTCTCCGGCGCCCTCGCGATGCTGCGGCTGCGCACCGGCCGGCCCGGTCTCGTGCCGACGCCGGAGGAGGCGGAGACGTACGGGTACAGCCCCGCCGAACGGGAGTTCGTGAACGAGTGGCTGGCGAACGTCGTGTACGGCACCCCCGACGAGGTCCGTACCGGCCTGGACGACCTCGGGAAGCGGACGGGCGCGGACGAGCTGATGATCACGGCCAACGCGCACGGCGGGGAGGCGCGGCTGCGGAGCTACGAGCTCATCGCGGACGCGTACGAACTCCCCGAGCTGCCGGAGGAGTAGGGCGCGACACCTGTTCCGGGCCGGGGACGCCCGGGTAAAAACCCTGGTCGCCGCGGCCGGTTGGTTCCTGCACGGATCCGGCCCCGCTCCACCCCTAAGTGAACCTTAAACCGCTCGTCACCGATGGTGGCGGGCGGTTCCGTTTTGTGCTGCACGCCTCTGACGAGGCCTTTCTTCCTCGAATTGGTCTAGTCCTCAATCTGGTTCAGACCATTGACGCAGTGTTCACGTGCCGGTTATCACTGCTCCAGCTCCTGTACGGCACCACCCCCGCACTCCCCCCGATGGAGGCCGCACGTGCACCCCCGTAAGCCCTTGATCGCCGCGCTCCTCAGCACGGCCCTCGCCGCCGGCGCCCTCGCGGCGACCGTCGGCCTCGGCTCCGCCCAGGCGGCCGACACGACGACCACTGCCGCTGCGGGCGGTGTGCGCATCGCGTACTACGACCAGTGGAGCGTCTACGGCAACGCGTTCTACCCCAAGCACCTCGACACCCGGGGCATCGCGGGCCAGCTGGACGTCATCAACTACTCGTTCGGCAACATCCACCCCACCAACCTCACCTGTTTCATGGCCAACAAGGCCGCGGGTGACGACAACAACCCCAACGCGGGTGACGGTGCGGGCGACTCGTACGCCGACTACCAGAAGTCCTTCAGCGCGGCGGACAGCGTCGACGGCGTCGCCGACAAGTGGGACCAGCCGATCGTGGGCGTCTTCAACCAGTTCAAGGAACTGAAGGCGAAGTACCCCCACCTGAAGATCAACATCTCGCTCGGCGGCTGGACGTACTCCAAGTACTTCAGCGACGCGGCGAAGACGGACGCGAGCCGCAAGAAGCTCGTCTCCTCCTGCATCGACCAGTACATCAAGGGCAACCTGCCCGTCGAGGGCGGCTTCGGCGGTGCGGGCACGGCGGCCGGCATCTTCGACGGCATCGACATCGACTGGGAGTACCCCGGTTCCTCCGGCGGCCACCTGGGCAACCACTACGCCCCCGAGGACAAGCAGAACTTCACGCTGCTCCTCGCCGAGTTCCGCAAGCAGCTCGACGAGCACGGCGCGGCCAACGGCGGCAAGAAGTACATGCTGACCGCCGCCATGCCGGCCGGCCAGGACAAGATCAAGTACATCGAGACCGACAAGATCGGCCAGTACTTGGACTACGCCAACATCATGACGTACGACATGCACGGCGCCTGGGACGGCGACGGGCCGACGTACCACCAGTCCCCGCTGTACTCCGGCTCGAACGACCCGACCGACGTGATCGCGCCGGGCACCGAGAAGTACTCGATCGACAACGCCATCGACTCCTGGATCGACGGCAAGCCCGCCTACGGCATCGCCGGCGGCTTCCCCGCCAACAAGCTGACCCTGGGCTACGAGTTCTACTACCGCGGCTGGAAGGGCGTCCCGGCCGGCTCCGCCAACGGTCTCGCGGGCACCGCGACCGGCGGCTCCAACGTCCGCCCGCTCAGCCAGCAGGCCGGCATCGCGCACTACAAGGAGCTCGGCGGCATCGTCGACAACGCGGCGACGACCTTCTGGGACGACCAGGCGAAGTCCTCGTACTTCTACAAGGACGGCGAGTTCTTCACCGGCCTCAACCAGAAGTCCATCCAGGCCCGGGTGGACTACGCCAAGCAGCGCGGCCTGGGCGGCGCGATGATGTACTCGCTCCTCGGCCTGGACGAGAACGCCACCCTGCTGAAGCAGATCAACACGGCGCTCGGCTCCACCACCACCCCGCCGACCACCCCGCCGACGACGCCTCCGACCACCCCGCCCACCACGCCTCCGACCACCCCGCCGACGACCCCGCCCACGGGCTGCGGCTCGGTCCCGGCGTACGTGGCCGGCACGGTCTACAACGGCGGCACGGTCGTCTCGCACAACGGCCGCAAGTGGCTCGCCCAGTGGTGGACCCAGAACGAGGCCCCCGGCACCACCGGCGAGTGGGGTGTCTGGAAGGACCAGGGCGCCTGCTGAGGCCCTGACCGGGACCCGGGAAACCTCACGTGACCCGCTGAACCCCGCATGAACCGCTGCCCCCGCCCGGAATGTCCCTCCGGCCGGGGGCAGTTCCATGTCTCCGGCCGGAGCCGGGGGTGGTGCCACGCCTCGGGCCCGCGGGCGATGTCGTGCCCCCGGGCCCGTCGACACCTCGTGCCCCCGGGCCCGTCCGCACCACGTACGCGCCTCAGACCGGCAGCGGCTCCGTGCCGATCAACTCCGCGATGCGGTCCGGTGCCACCGCCCGCGAGTACAACCAGCCCTGCCCCGTGTCGCAGCCGATCCTGCGCAGCCGGCTCGCCTGCCCCGAGGTCTCGACGCACTCGGCGGTGACCGTCAGGCCCAGTCGGTGGGCCAGCTGCACCAGTGCCTCGACGATCAGTTCGTCGGCCGGGTTGGCGTGCTCCTCGTCCTGGAAGCCGCGGACGAAGGAACCGTCCAGCTTGAGCACGGAGACCGGAAGCCGGCTCAGATAGGCCAGGTTCGAGTAGCCGGTACCGAAGTCGTCGATCGCGATCCGCACGCCCATGTCGCTCAGCGCCTGGAGCGCCTGGAGCGGCCGGCCGGCGGAGCCCATCACGGCCGACTCGGTGAGCTCCAGCTGGAGCAGGTGCGGGGCGAGCCCCGTCTCCGCGAGGATGCCGGCCACGTCGGCGACCAGGTCGGAGTCCCAGACCTGACGCACCGCCACATTGACGCTGACGAAGATCGGACGCTCGCGCGGATGGTCCTTCTGCCACTGTCGGGCCTGTCGGCAGGCCGTGCGCAGCACCCAGCGGCCGAGCTCCACGATGGAGCCGTCCTCCTCGGCGATCCCGACGAACCGATTCGGCGGAAGGGCGCCGAACTGCGGGTGGTTCCAGCGCACCAGCGCCTCCACCCCGCGTACCGCCCCGTCCGCCAGATCCACCAGCGGCTGGTACTCCAGGGCGAACTCCCCGCGCTCCACGGCCGGGCGCAGGGTGGAAGAGAGCGCCTGCCGGGTCATCCGGTGCGCGTTGCGCTCCGGGTCGAAGAGGGTCCAGCGGGCCTTGCCGTCCGCCTTCGCCCAGTACAGCGTGGTGTCGGCGTCCTGCATCAGGGCCGTCGCCGTCGTGCCGGACCCGGCGCGCTCGACCACGCCGATCGAGGCGGAGACGGAGAGCCGCTGGCTGCCCAGGTCGAAGGGCTGCTGGAGCGCGCACAGCACCGAGCGGGCCAGATCGGCGAGTTGCTCCGTGCCGGCGGACTCCTCGACCAGGATCGCGAACTCGTCCCCGCCGAGTCGCGCCACGAGATGACCGCCGCTGCGGGTGTAGCCGTCGCTGTCCGCGCACTCCGTGAGGCGGGCGGCGACGGCGGCGAGGAGCCGGTCGCCGACGCGGTGGCCGAGGGTGTCGTTCACGGCCTTGAAGCCGTCGAGGTCGAGGTAGCAGAGGCCGATCCGCCCTGTTCTGCCATACCCGTAGGACTCGTACGAAGAGCTGATCGTCCCGCCAGGGCCCATCGGACCCGTCGGACCCGTCGCGCCGGGCGCCCCCGTCCTGCCCACGGTGGCCGAGGCGCTCGCGGTGCCCGCGACGGCCTCGGCGCTCGCGACGTCCGCCGCGTCCTGCGCCGAGGCCTCCAGCGCCGCCGAGAGGCGCTCGAAGAACAGGGCGCGGTTGGGCAGTCGGGTCACCGGGTCGTGCATCTGGAGGTGCCGCAGCCGTGCCTGGAGTTCGCGCCGGTCGCTGATGTCCGCGATCGACAGCAGGACGCGCCGGCTGTCGGGCACGGGGGCGACGGTGACCTCGGCCCACAGCGATCGCCCGTCGGCGTGCTTGAGGCGGCGGGTGCAGCGGAAGCGGGAGCGCCGACCGCGCAGCACCTCGCGGTACGCGTGCCAGGTGCGCCCGTCGGACGCGAGGTCGACGAGGTCGGAGGCGGCCTGCTCCCGGAGCGCCTCCGGCGCGGCGCCGAGGAGGGTGCCGAAGGAGTCGTTGGCCGCGACGACGACGCCGTCCTGGTCGACGACGGCCATCGCGAGCTGGGCGACGCGGAACGCGGCCCGGTAGTCGCGGAGTTCGGAGGGGGAGCAGCCGACGCGTGGCTCGGCGCCGTACCGGGGGTGACGCTCCGTGAGCGCGGATTCCGGCGCGCGTGTCTCCGGCGGCTCTGGGTGCACCGGTCCTTCGGGGGTTCCGCTCACCGCTCGCTCCCGTAGTGCAGTCGGGCCGGTCACATGTGGTCGGGACGGTCGGCCAAGGAAGAGTGTGCCGATCATAGAGCCCGCATGGGGGAGCGTTCCAGCTTCGAGACGGCTCCGGGGGGCGCCCGCTGCTGTGAGACCGCCCACCGCCACACCCCGCCCGATCGTTTCTGCGCGGGTCTGACACGGGTCGATGACGAAGTGACCGAATGTGACTTTCCGTGAGCTGAAACGCGTCCGTGTCGCGTCGACCGCGTGGCGCGCCCTCACCCGACCGGGGCAGCGGAAACGTGCGAAACGCCGCAAACCGTCACAAGGTGGGTGGAGTGTCCCGCATTCCCGATCCGGAGGTCCACGTGAGGGGTCAGCAGCCACCCGGGGGAGTGGACCGCTCGCGGCTCCGCGCCGGCGCGGCGGCCCTCACCTCGTTCGCCGCCCTGGCCGCCACCGGGCTCGTCGCCGGCCCCGCCGTCGGCGCTCCCTCGGCGAGCCCCTGCGCCCTGCCCCGTACCGCGGCCCATCACTCGCTCGGCCTCGACACCTGGAACAGGTCGTATCCACGCCCCGACCGCACCCTCGACGCGGTCATGATCTTCCTGTCGTTCCCGGACTCCGAGCCGCTCACCGATCCGGCCGAACTCGCCGCCGACCACTTCCCCGCCACCAGCGAGTACTTCACCCGCGCCTCCTACGGGCGCTTCAGTCTGCGTCCGCACCCCCAGAGTGTCTGGACCCCGATGCCGAAGGAGTCGAGCGCGTACGACATACAGCGCGACTGGGACGCCGGACAGCGCGCCGCCTATCTCCGGGACGCGATCGCCGCCTCCGACGCCGACGTCGACTTCTCCAAGTACGACATCGTCTACCTGGTCGCCGACCCGGACGCGCCCGGCGTGGACTCCGACGCGACCAAGGTCGTCAACCTCGAGAAGCCGATGGAGGTCGACGGCACCGAGATCAAGCGGGTCGTCACCGTCTTCGAGCGGCATCCGCCCGACCGGAACGTGCTGGCCCACGAGACCGGGCACGTCTTCGACCTGCCCGACCTCTACCACCGTCCGGCGGACGGCAAGGGCGACTGGGACACCCATGTGGGTGACTGGGACGTCATGGGCAGCCAGTTCGGCCTCTCCCCGGACCTCTTCGGCTGGCACAAGTGGAAGCTCGGCTGGCTCTCGCTCGCCCAGATCGCCTGTGTCCAGGGGACGGGCCCCCGGATGGTGAGCCTGGAACCGACCGACGCCCAGCCCACGCCAGGCGCCAGCCTGGGGACCCGGCTCGCCGTGGTCCGTACGGGTCCCGACAGCGTCCTCGCGGTCGAGGCCCGGGGCAGCGCCGGGAACAACGCCGAGACCTGCACCGAGGGGGTCCTCGTCTACCGGGTCCGGGGCACCGCGGCCTCCGGCGACGGTCCCGTCGAGGTCGTCGACGCGCACCCGCGCACCGAGGCCTGCTGGGACCGCTCCGTCTACCCGCCGCTCGCGGACGCCCCGCTGGAGGAGGGCGAGACGCTCACCGTGCCCGGGACGGGTGTACGGGTGGAGGTCACGGAACGCACCGGGGCGGGCGCCTGGACGGTCAGGATCACCCCGCCCGCCGTCGACTGAGCGGCCGGGACCGGTGAGCACACCGGGAACACGAAGAAGCCCCTCGCTTCCGCGAGGGGCTTCTTCTGTCTGTGCGCCGCCAGGGACTCGAACCCCGGACCCGCTGATTAAGAGTCAGCTGCTCTAACCAACTGAGCTAGCGGCGCCTGCTGACGTCGTAGACATTAGCACCCGGATCGGCGGGAGGAAAAATCGATACCCGCACGTCGGCGGCGGAAGCGGCCCGGACGGCCCGCACGCAGGCCCAGAGCACGACCTCGGGGCCGGGCAGCCAGGGGTTCCGGGTGTCGGGCGCCACCAGCCAGCGGGGCCCGGCGGGGCCGGACGGCACCAGGGGCGGCACGGTCACCGCGTCCCCGATCCCGTGACAGAGCGGCCGTGGGACCGCCTCCCCCCACTCCTCCCAGTCGAGCAGGGCCGGCAGCCGCTGGGCCGTGCCCGGCGCGGCGAACAGCATCATCCGGCCCCGGTGCACCGCGACGGGCCCCGAACCCGGGCCCTCCTCCCACAGCCGGTCCAGCATGCGGCGCCCGAAGACCGGGTCCACGTTGACGACGTCGAAGGCGGCCCCGCAGGGCAGTGCCGCCGGGGAGTCCGGCCGGGACTCCCAGCGGGTGAGCGCGGCCTCCCGGTTCCCGGTGGCGGAGGCGAGCCAGGAGGCACCGTCGGCGGTCACCCGGGCGGTCTGGTGACGCCCCTCGTCGCCCTCCCGGAGGAACCGGAAGATGTCGTGCTGCGTCTCGTCGCGCGTCCACGTCGTCATGCGTCCAGGTCTACCGGCTGTCACGGAGTGGTCGCCGAGAGTTCACGGAATTCCGGACAGAGCGGGAGGGTGAGGAGTAACCTGCGCCCCCGGTATATGCCACGGGTGGTTTTCGGCCATGTGTGCCGAAGCCCTCCGGGCGGACCTCCGGGCGGACCGGGGGTGCCTGGACGACGAAGCCCTCCGGGTGGCTCCGGGGTCACCCGAACGACGGAGCCCCCCGGGCGGCCCGGGGGCGCCTGGGGGGCCCGGGGGCGCCTGGGGGGCCCGGGGGCGCCTGGAGGGGTCCGGGGGGGTCGGCGGGAGTGGCTCGGTCCTCCGCCGGAACGGCTCAGTCCTCCGTCGGCATGCCGTTCGTCCTGATCAGGTCGCGGCCGAACTCGATCATCTTCCGGGCGTAGTCCTCGGTCCACTCCGCCCGCTCGGCGACGTCCGCCGGCGTCAGGCGGTCGAACCGACGGGGATCCGCCAGCTGTGCCGCCGCGATCGCCTGGAACTCGGTCGCCCGGTCCGTCGCCGCGCGGAAGGCCAGCGTCAGCTCCGTCGCGCGGGACAGCAGTTCCCGCGGATCCTCTATCGACTCCAGGTCGAAGAAGTGCTCCGGGTCGGCGGTCGCCTCGGCAGGCTCGAAGACCAGCGGTGCCGGCCTGAGCCGCCGCTGTCCGCTCCGCTCCGCGGGTTCCGCCATCGTCGCTCTCCTCTTCACGCTCATGTTCACGCTGTACGTACCGGCGCGTCGCGCACCGGCTCCTCGCACACGGGCGGCCCGGAACCCCGGGCCGTCTTCCATTGTCCCGCGCCCCGCAAGAGGGCGTCGGGGGGCGGGGCGTGGTCAGTCGTCGAGGCCGCGCAGGAGCAGCCGCAGGCCGCCGAAGAACTCCTGGTCGGGGCCGACCTGGCCGGCCGTCCGCGCGGTCTGCGTCAGATGGGGGAACCGGTCCTCGGGCAGCGCGGCGATGGCCGAGGTGCCGGCTCCGGCCAGCGGCCCGAGGTGTTCGAGCTGGATGGCCCCGGTGACGTACCCGTGGAGCGCGCGCAGGGCGACGACCCGCCGTGCGCCGTCGATGCCGGCCTCGGTCAGGATGCCGAGCACGGTCTCCGACCAGAGCAGGCCGCCGGGTGCGCGGTGCCGGTGGGTGAGGGTCAGTTGCACGGCCTCGGGATGGCGGACGACGGCGTCGCGCAGTCGTCGGACCATGGTCTCGATCCGGTCCCGCCAGGGCGCGTCCGCGGCGGGCGGGGTGGTGTCGAGGTCGCCGAGGACGCGGTCGACCACGAGACCCTCCAGCTCCTCGCGGTCGGCGACGTAGCGGTAGAGCCCCATGGGGCTCATGCCGAGTTCCTTGGCGACGGTGCGCATCGAGAGGGCGGCGAGTCCGTCGCGGTCGATGACGGCGAGGGCGGCGGCGGCCAGCCGGTCGGGGGTGAGGGAGCGGGGGCGTGGCATGACGGTTGACAGCGTACGTCCTACGCCTACGCTGTTAGGAGTACGCCGTACGCCTACGAGGACGGTGCCCATGCGCATGCCCCAGACAGCCTCTTCAGCGACCACGCCCACGACGTCCACCGGTACCCGGCCCCGCACCCGGCCGGCCCCCGGCGACCTCGTGCCGAGCCGCGCCCTCACTCCGGTGACCGGCCCCGCGCTGACCCTCCCCGACCCCGCACGGACCACTCATGTGCAGTTCCGGCGCTTCGCGGGCTGCCCCGTCTGCAACCTCCATCTGCGCTCGGTGGCCCAGCGCCACGACGAGATCGAGCGGGCCGGGATCCGGGAGGTCGTGTTCTTCCACTCGCCCGCCGAGGAGCTCCGCGAGCACGTGGCCCACCTGCCGTTCGCCGTCGTCGCGGACCCCGACAAGGTGCTGTACGCCGAGTTCGGCGTGGAGTCCCACCGCCGCGCCCTGCTCGACCCGCGCGGCTGGCCCGCGATCGCCGGGGGCGTGCTCCGTGATGCCTGGGAGCTGCTCCGGGGCAGGGGCCGGCTGCCGGCCGGCACCCAGCCGGGCGGTCGCCTGGGGCTCCCCGCCGACTTCCTGATCACCCCCGACGGCCGGGTCGCCGCCGTGAAGTACGGGGAGCACGTCTACGACCAGTGGTCGGTCGACGAACTCCTCGCCCTGGCGGCGGAACCGGCCCCGTAGAGCTCGGGGAGTCCCCGTGGAGCCGGGGGAGTCCCCGTAGGGCTCAGGGCGTCCAGGCGACCCGGTGCTCCTCCAGGTGGGAGAGGACCGCGTGGTTCGCCTCCCAGCCGTCCGGGAACGACACGGCGACGCCCAGCTGGACCGGCTCGGTCGACGGGTGCGCGTCGAGCAGGTCCGTGACCCCCGACCGGCAGACCACGATGCACGCGTGCCGGTGCCGGGACGCGAGGACGCACAGCCGGCCCGTCTCCAGGTGGAAGGCCGTCGCGTCGGGGCGCCCGGACAGCGGATGGAGGACGACGGTCACGTCGTACTCCCGCCCCTGGAGCCGGTTCGCGGTGTCCACCGTCACGCCCGAGACGCCCAGTTCGGCGAGGGCCGCCCGGACCGCCGCCGCCTGGTCGCGGTGCGCGGTGCCGACCGCGACCCGGTCCGGCGTCAGCGGCACGGGGTTCTCCGCGCGCTCCGAGACCGCGGCGCCGCCCCGGTCGAGGAGCCGGCGCACCACGAGGGCGACCGCGCCGACCGCCTCCGGGTCGGTGCGGGGGGTGTGCCGGGCGGGGAGTTCGAGCAGGCCCCAGCCCGACTGCGCCGCCTCGTCGAGGACCCGGTCGGGGCCCGAACCGTCCGATGCGACCGAGAAGGAGAGCTTCCGGTCCCCGTGCCCGGTGCCGCTGCGGAACGGCGTGAACGGGTAGAACGCGTCCGAGACCAGCGGCGCCGCCGAGGCGGGCAGCCGCCAGGACACCGGCAGCCGGTGCTGCGGCAGCTCCGGGTTGTGCGCGAGCAGGGTGGAGACCGCGCTCGCCGACGGGTCGTACGAGAGCCCCGCCCACTGCTCGGCGCCCACCACCGAGAAGGGGTCCAACTGCCCCGGGTCGCCCACGAACAGCGCCCGCTCGAAGAGCCCCGCCACGGCGAGCAGCGCGTCCGAGCGCATCTGGTACGCCTCGTCGACGATCGCGTGCGCCCACGGCTCGACGTTCTTCACGTGAGCCCACTTGGCGGCCGTGGAGAGGACGACCGGCAGCCCGGTCAGCTCCCCGGCCTTCGCCGACTTCCGTACGTTCTCCAGGTCGTCGAGCGCCTTGTCGTACGGGTCGCTGTCGTTCGAGTGCAGCCGGCCGACCTCCAGGTCGGGCTCCTTCTCGGCGAGCCGCAGGACCAGGTCGTCCACCTGCGCGTTCGTCTGGGCCACCACCATCAGGGGGCGCCCGGCCGCGGCCAGTTCGAGCGCGGCGCGCACCACGAGCGTCGACTTCCCCGCGCCCGGCGGGGAGTCCACCACGACACCGCGCGCGGTGCCGTGCAGGGTGGCCGCGAGGATGTCGGCCGTCGCCTTGCCCGCGGCGGCCGAGGGGTCGAAGGGCGCCGCGTCGTCGACGGGCGGGGTCGACAGGTCGAACACGGTCACAGCACGTCCTCCGTGGTCACGGCGTCGGGGAGTTCCACCACGTCGGTCCGGGGCGGACCGCCGTGCGTCCAGGGCGTCTCCTCCGCCTCCGGCAACTGCGGCCCGACCCGCTGGTCGTGCTCGAACAGCGTCCAGGCGATCCGCTCGCCCTTCTCCGGCACCGAGCCCTCCGCGGGCTCCTTCGAGCGGCCCATCCTGTCGAGGAGGCGCAGCAGCAGCGACCCGTCCTCCTCGTACCGCACGAACTCCGCCGACTGCGGCTTCCCGCCGAGCGAGCGGAACACCTTCACCTTCTCGCCCAGGTGCGGCCGGTCCTCGGTGCGGACCGTGAGCAGCGGGCGCGGAGCGGGCCGCTTGGACTCCGTCCACGCCATCGTCACCTCGACCACCTCGGCCGTGAACGCCTCGCCCGACAGCCGCCGTCCGGCGAGCACCAGTGGATCGTCGAGGGCCTCCTGCGCCTCCAGTTGGCCCTGCGCCTGCTCGCGTGCGGCGAGCTTCCGGGCCGCCGTCACGGCGTCGTCCCGGCGCGGCTGCGGCGGCTCACCGGCGATGACCCGGTCCCGGTGGGCGGTGAAGGACCAGCGGTCGCGGGTCCAGCGGTCCTCGACCCTGACCCCCTCCGGCAGCTCCCGCAGCAGGCCGATCGCCTGCCAGACCGCGTCCCAGGCCGGCTTCATCTGCGAGGCCACCAGCCGGCGCAGCTCCCGCTCGGCCCGGTGCAGTTCGCCGAGTCCGCGCTCGGCCGCCTCGCCGTCCTCGGCGGCGCCGACGGCCTGCCGGGCGCGGTCGTACCGTTCGATCGCCGGAGCGAGGAGCCGGTTGTCGAAGGCGGGATCGGTGGCGGGACCGGCGGGCGGGCACAGCAACTGCCCCTCGGAGTCCCGCCCGGTCTCGGCCCGCAGCGCCGCCTCGGCGCCCGGCTCCCCGTCGGACGGATCGATCCAGGCGAGCAGCGCGCCCAGGTGCTGGTCCTCCAGGGAGGACTGGCCGGTCGCCCAGTGCCGGTTGAGGAGATCGGTCGCCGACAGCAGCAGCGAGGAACCGGGCACCCGGGCCCGGTCGCCGAAGTGCGTCAGCCAGCGCCCCAGCAGCGGCACGCGCGGCGGCGCGGGGAACGGCGTCTCCGGGTCCTGCTCGGCGGTCCGCCGGAACCGCGTCGACCGCCCGAGCAGCCGTACGTACTCGACGCCGGCCCGGCTCGGCACGATCAGCTGCGGCGCGTCCGCGCACAGTTCGACCTCGACCTTCACCTTCTTGCCGGTCTCGGGGTCGACCTCGCTCTTCTCCGCCGCCTCGACGGCCTCCGCGAAGGAGTCGATGTACGGCAGGACCTCCTCCGCCAGGTCGGCGAGGAACGCGAACCGCAGGTCCCGGTCCCGGGGCTGGGCCACCACCAGGAGCCGCGGCTCCTCCGGGTCGGTGCCGACGAGCGCGCCCAGCGGGGCGCCCGCCTCACCGGCCGTGGTCAGCGGCACGAGGACGAGCGGCCGCTCGGAGACCCGGCGGTGCCGGACGGTCGCGAGGGGCTGCGCGCGCCCGGACTCGACGGCCTCCATACGGGCGAGGGTGGAGATCAGCGACATGCCCGCGCCCCCGACTCCGCCAGTGCTTCCTCGCGCAGCGCCCGCGCCCTGCGCAGGGCCGCCACCGCCGGATCCGCCGGGTCGCCCTCCTCGCCCCGCGCCGCCGCGAGGACCGCGCCGACCGTCGTGAGGCCGCCCAGCTCACCCCGTACCGAACGGCCCAGGGTCTCCACCGCGTCCGCCTGCCGGGCCCGCGACCGGCAGTGGAAGGCCAGCTCGCAGGCGGCCAGGCACTCCGGCGCGTACTGATGGGGCACGCACTCCACGGACGCCGTCAGCTCCTCGGCCGAACGCTCCGCCACGTCGAAGCTGACGCCCTCCGGCAGCGCCGCCGCGATCTCGTCGATCCGGGTCAGCCGGTCCAGCTGGCGCCGGGTGACCGCCCGCTGCTTGCGCACGTCGACGACCGAGGCCGTCGGCAGGTTGGAGAAGTCCTTCGGGCACACGAGCAGCACCGACCGGGCGACGCGGGCGCCCTCGGTCACCGCCGCCACCCGTTCGAGCGCGAGCACGTACACGGCGGCCTGCCGGGCCGCCGCGCCCACCTTCGACGCGTCCGCCGCGCCGTCGACCATCGGGAAGGACTTGATCTCCACGACCGTCCACCCGCCGTCGGGCCCGACCACCACCGCGTCCGGCTCCAGGTACACCGGCGAACCGGCCACCTCCAGGGCGAGCAGCGGATGGTCGAGCAGCGTCCAGGTCCCCGCCGCGGTCGCCTCCCGCAGGGCGAGCGCGGTGCGCGCCACCCGTCCCTCGGGTCCGGCGGCGGCCAGCTCGGGCACGGACACCGTCCCCGGCTCCTCGACTCCGATCAGGCGCAGCAGCTCGCGGCCGCCGTCCGCCTTGACCTTCGCCTCGAAGGAGTTGCCCCGGACGATCGCGAACTGGGACTGCCCGAAGGGGGCGGGGGAGCCGAGCTTCGCGGCCAGCGCGGACTTGTCGACCCCCGCGCCGTCGAGCAGGGCCCGGCGCCGGCAGCCGGGGTTGGCGGCCAGTGCCGCGAGGGCCCGCGCGTCCAGCGGACGCGGCGGAGTGGCCGGTCCGCGCAGCTCAGCGAGCCGCTGTCGACGTGTCGTCTGCGGAGGTCGGGACAGACCGCTGTCCGGGGATGCGCTCACCCGTGGAAGTCTCGCATCCGGCACTGACAACCGGGGGCGCTTCCGCCGTCCCGCGCAGCCGCCGGGCGAGCCGCAGCGCGTGCGGGGTGAGGAGCAGACCGGCGCCCATCACGGCCGCGCCGGCCACCGCGTCGAGCAGATAGTGGTTGGCCGTCCCCATCACGACCAGCGTCGTGACCAGCGGATAGACCACTCCGAGCGCCTTCGTGACCGGTGTCCGCCCGTACCGCCAGAGCATCACCCCGCACCACAGCGCCCAGCCGACGTGCAGGCTGGGCATGGCCGCGTACTGGTTCGTGAGACCGCCCAGCCCGCGCGGCGCGCTGGCCTCGCCGCCCCACCAGCCGTACGCGCTGAAGTGCGCCATCGTGTCGGTGAAGCCGTACACCGGGTCGAGCAGCCGGGGCGGGCAGGTGGGCAGCAGGGTGAAGCCGACCAGGCCGAGCAGGGTGGAGACCATCAGCCAGGTGCGGGCGGCCCGGTAGTGGGCGGGGCGGCGGCGGAAGAGCCAGACCAGGATCGCCGGGGTGACGAGGTAGTGCAGCGAGGCGTACGCGAAGTCGGCAGGGACGCCGAGCGCGGGGACGTCCGTGAACAGCCGGTTCAGCGGGTGCTCGGCGTCGATCCCGAAGAGCCGTTCCACGCGGAGGATCGCAAGCCCGTGCTCGACGGCCGAGGCCTCGTCGCCACGGACGAGCAGCCGCCCGCCCGAATAGGCCGCGTACACGACCGCGATCAGCGCCAACTCGGCCCACCAGCGTGGCTTGCGCATACGAAAAGGTCCCCCCAACCGGTGATCGCCCCGGGGGAGGGGACGCCGGAGGCCGCCCGCGGGTTGCCCGGAGGCCACCCCGAATCCACGTGGGCGATGATGGACGGAGGCACGTCCGCACCGTGAACTCCTGGAGATCCTTCCCATGGCACCGCGCATCCTGCTCGCCCGGCACGGCCAGACCGAGTGGTCACTTCTCGGCCGGCACACCGGCAGGACCGACATCCCGCTGCTCGACGAGGGGCGGCGCGGCGCGAAGCTCCTCGGTGAGCGGCTCCACCGCGGCCCCTGGCAGGGGCTGCCCGGGGTGGAGGTGCGCACCAGCCCCCTGGTCCGCGCGAGCGAGACCTGCGGGATCGCCGGTTTCGGCGAGCGGGTGGAGCCCTGGGACGCGCTGATGGAGTGGGACTACGGGGCGTACGAGGGGCTGACCCCGGCGCAGATCCAGGAGATCCGGCCGGGCTGGTTCATCTGGCGCGACGGAGTGCCGGACGGAGAGACCCTGGCGCAGCTGTCGGACCGCGCCGACGAGATCGTGAACCGGGTCCGCTCGGCCGACCGTGACGTCCTGGTCTTCGCCCACGGCCACATCCTGCGGTCGATCGGCGCCCGCTGGCTCGGCGAGGACGTCTCCTTCGCCTCCCGCATCCGCCTCGACCCGACGAGCCTGTCCGTCCTGGGCTGGGCGTACGGCGCCCCGGCGATCGAGCGCTGGAACGACACCGGGCACCTGGAGTAGGCGGCACCGGGCACCGGGAGCAGCGGCTCCCGGCCGCCGGTCAGTACGCGGCCAGGACCTGGCGGGTGTCCGAGAGCATGCCGCGGATCCGGGCCGACGCGATGCCCTCCAGGGAGTCCACCACCCGCTTCGCCTCCGCCGCGGCCTCGTCCGGGCGGCCCGCGTGGGCCAGGTTCTTGGCGAGATGGGCGCGGTAGAGCGCCAGGTTCCGCGCGAAGTGCGGGTTCTGCAGGACCGTGGCCCGGTGGGAGTGCCGGGCCGCCCGGCCCCAGTCGCCCAGGGCCGACCAGCACTGGGCCTCCAGCGCCTCCCGCTCCGGCTCCCCGAAGAACGACATCCACTCGGGGTCGTCGTCCGTCGCGCCCCGGTCGAAGAAGCCGTGGGCGCGGCCGAGGGCCTGCTCACAGGCCGACCGGTCGCCGAGCCCCGCCCACGCGGCCGCCTCCCGCAGCGAGAGCAGCGAGAGCAGCCGGGCCGAGTCCAGCGGCTGCGCGGCCCGCAGGCCCGCCTGCGCGGCCCGCACCGCCTCGCGGAACCGGCCGGTGTCCCGGGCGAGGAAGGACGTGTTGCAGAAGGCGTGCGCCTCCAGGGCCGCGTTCCCCGACACGCGGGCGGTGGCGAGGGCCTCGGCGTAGTGCGAGCGGGCGTCGTCGTGCCGGCCCGAGTCGTGGGCCAGCCAGCCCACCGAGAGGGAGAGCTCACCCGCGCCCGCGTGCAGCCGGTCCTCGGTGGAGCGGCGGGTCATGGTGCCCGTGTCGAGCAGCGCGTACGCGGCCCGGAGCGGGTGGGCGGCGACCTTGTAGAGCCCGTCGGCGCCGTGCCGGTCGTCGAGCAGGCGGATCTGCCGTACGGCGTCCTCGACGGCCCGCACCTCGGCGTCGCCGATCCGGTGGGTGCCGCGGGGGGCCGGGATCGCGACGGCGGGGCCGCCGAGTCCCAGCGAGGCGGCCGCCAGGGTGGCGGAGCCGCTCGTCATGAATGCGCGACGCAGCACGTCGCTCTCCTCATCGTTCCGGGTCGGGAGTGCCGCGGGAGCCGGTGCCCCGGCCGCGACCGGCTGTCGCCGGCCGCGCACCGTCTCCCGCGCGGAGAAGCCCAGGTCGGAGAGACCCAGACCGGGGAACATGTGCAGGAAGACCCGCTCGTACGCGTAGTTGGGGCAACGGATCTCGCCCGCTTCCACGCGCCCGATGTAGCGGGCGTCGCACGCGACCTGTTCGCCGATCTCCCGCGCCGCCCGGCGGACCGCCGCGGCGAACTCCGCCGGCGAATGCTGTCCGCGGAGCCGGCGGAAGGCGAGATTGGGAACTGCCCGTGACATCGCCATGGCCGAGCCCTCTCCTGTGCTGCCGGGTGGTCCGGCGGCAAGAACGTACCTGCTGTGACCGGATGCGTACGCAGAGTTTGGCTACAAATCGGATATCTCGCCTGTGATCTGCCATGAACTGCCATCCTTTGCGGCGGCATGGCGCCGTAGCCGTTGACGCGCACGGGCGTTGAACCGTAAGGGAGAGACGGAACGTGTCTCCTCAGGAGCGAGGAGGGGTCCCATGTCGGAGATCGGTTCCCAGTCGGCCACGCGCCAGGCGCCCGCCCCGGACGCCCCCGCGTCCCGGCCCACCCCCCAGGACCGCAGTCAGGTTCCGGCAGCCGTCCAGCAGTCCGCCGAGCCCTGGGACCTGGTGACCGTGCCGGTCCGGCAGGGTCTCGAGGCCGTCGACATCCTGCGGCGCGGCGCCGTCCCCGCCGTCGGCCCCGTCGTCCACGACGGCACCTGCGACACCCTCGGCTTCCTCGTCCCGCCCGGCACGGCCGCCGCCTGGGACATGCCCGGCAGCGCGTGCACCCGGACCTCGGGCCGCGGCCTGCGCCTCCCCGAGCTGCCGGAACTGCCCGAACCCGCCGGGGACGCGCCCCGACCCGCCGGATGGCTGCTGCCCCCCGGCGACACCGACCCGGTCACCGACCCCGTCGTCCTGCGCGAGGCGCTCGGCGAGGCCGCCCGGCTCATCGAGGCGGCGGACGGCTGTCACTGACGGCGGCCGCGGAGGGGTCCCCTCGACGCGGTCCCGGGGCCGTCGGGCGGGGCCGGGGCGAATGACCCGATAATGGGCCCGTGGCCAGGAACAAGCAGCGCGACCGGGCGGCGTCCGCCGCCTCCGTCGTCGAGACCGTCGACGGCGGGCTCGCCGAACTCATACCCGACCGGGAGCGCCCCCGCGCCTGGACCCTGCTCATCGACGGCGCCCCGCAGTCCCACGTGGACCTCGACGACCCGGCCCGTCTCACCTTCGAGTACCAGCGGCGCCTCGGCCACATCGCCGACCTCGTCGCCCCGCCGAACCGGCCGCTGCAGGTCGTCCACCTCGGCGGCGGCGCCTTCACCCTCGCCCGGTACGTCGCCGCGACCCGGCCCCGCTCCACGCAGCAGATCGTGGAGCTCGACGGGCTCCTCGTGCAGCTCGTCCGCCGGGAGCTGCCGCTCGACGCCGGGGCCCGGATCCGGGTCCGCTCCACCGACGCCCGCGCCGGGCTCGCCAAGGTCCAGGACGGCTGGGCCGACCTCGTCATCGCCGATGTGTTCAGCGGGGCCCGCACCCCGGCGCATCTGACCAGCACGGAGTTCCTCGCAGAGGTACGGCGGGTGCTGCGGCCCGGCGGCTTCTACGCCGCGAACCTGGCCGACGGCCCGCCGCTGACCCATCTCCGCGGCCAGATCGCCACCGCCGCGGCCGTCTTCCCCGAGCTGGCGCTGGCCGCCGACCCGACGGTGCTGCGCGGCCGCCGCTTCGGCAACGCGGTGCTGCTCGCCGCCGACCGGGAACTGCCGGTGGCCGAACTGACCCGCCGGGTCGCCACCGACCCGCACCCGGGCCGGGTCGAACACGGGCGGGAACTCGCCGACTTCGCGGGGGGAGCGGTGCCGGTCACCGACGCGAGCGCCAAGCCCTCACCCGTACCGCCCGCGTCCGTCTTCCGCTGACGGGCCGACCGCCCGGGGCGTCGCGTCACACCGTGCGGTCGTCGATCTCCACGCGGGGCGCGGTGTCGTGCCAGACGCAGAAGACGGACAGTTCACGGCCGTTCGCCGTGAACGTGACCCGGATCCAGGTCGTCTGCTTCCACACCTGCATCTGCCAGCCGGAGGCGGGGATCGCGGAGACCAGTTCGGCCGAGTGCTCGCCCAGGTCGAAGGTGACCCTGCCGCCGTCCACCGTGTAGGTCTTCACGTTCGAGTCGGCGGGCGGCGTGGTGACGGGCGGCGCCTGCGTCGTCGGCCGCGCCGTCCGCGCGGGGGTGGTGGCCGGGGCGGCCGGGCTCGAACGCTCACCGCTCGGCGTCGGCTTGCTCGTGACGGCCGCGGTGGGCTCGGCGGTCTCGGGCCGGCGGGTCGAGGAGGTCACCGGATCGCTGCCGGCCGCGTCCGTCTCACCGGCGCTGCCGGCCGGGAGGGGCAGCGCGCGCGGGGGGTCGTACACCGTCCCGGACATGACCGTGTGCACCCCCCACCAGGAGAGCGTGACCGCCGCGCCGGTGGCGAGCGACCAGGCCAGGGCGTGAACGAGTCCTCTTCGCATCCGGGCCATACTGCACCACACCGTTCACGCCCTCACCGCAGGGTGCTCCTTGCCTCACATTCCCCCGAATGGCGTACGGTGCCGCCCATGGCAAGTGTGCTCGTGGTCGAGGACGACCAGTTCGTGCGCTCCGCCCTCATCCGCCGGCTCTCCGAGGCCTCCCACACGGTACGGAGCGTCGGTACGGCTCTGGAGGCGTTGCGCGAGGTCGCCCATTTCAGGTTCGACGTGGTCATCCTGGACCTCGGACTGCCCGATCTGGACGGGTCGGAGGCGCTCAAGATGCTGCGCGGGATCACCGACGTACCCGTGATCATCGCGACCGCCCGTGACGACGAGGCGGAGATCGTACGGCTCCTCCACGCCGGGGCCGACGACTACCTCGTCAAGCCCTTCTCGGTCGACCACCTCTCGGCCAGGATGGCCGCCGTCCTGCGCCGGGCCCGGTCCGCCGCGGGCGAGGCACCGCCGCCGCGGGTGATCCAGGTCGGCGGGCTCACCGTCGACCCGCTGCGCCGACAGGCGGAACTCGACGGGGCGCCCCTGGACCTGACCCGGCGCGAGTTCGACCTGCTCGCCTTCCTCGCCGGCCGGCCCGGGGTGGTCGTCCCGCGCAAGGAACTGCTCGCCGAGGTCTGGCAGCAGTCGTACGGGGACGACCAGACCATCGACGTACACCTGTCGTGGCTACGGCGGAAACTGGGCGAGACGGCCGCCCGGCCCCGCTACCTGCACACCCTGCGCGGCGTCGGCGTGAAGCTGGAACCGCCACGGGAGCCGCAGCCGTGAGATGGGCGCTCGTCAAGGTGTCGCTCGCCGTCACCGCCATGGTCGTCGTCGCCTTCGCCGTACCCCTCGGGCTCGTCGTCAAGGAGATGGCCCGCGACCGGGCGTTCTCCAACGCCGAACGGCGGGCCGCCGGCCTCGCCCCCGTGCTCGCCATCACCACCGACCGCGACGAGCTCGACAAGGCCGTCGCCACCACCGAGGACGGGGCCGCCGGGCGGCTCGCCGTCCACGTGCCGGCCGCCGAACCCGGCGACGCGGGCCTGGAGATCGGCACCCGGCGGGCCGGTGAGGAGGAGCTGGCCGCCACCCGCCGGCTCGGCCGGGCGTCCATCGCCGAGGTGCCGGGCGGCTTCGCGCTGCTCCAGCCCACCGCGCTCAGCAGCGGCAAGGTCGCCATCGTCGAACTCTTCGTCCCCGAGGGCGAGGTGTCCAACGGCGTCGCCACCGCCTGGCTGGTCCTCGCCGGGGTCGGCATCGCCCTGATCGTCGGCTCCGTCGCCGTCGCCGACCGGCTCGGCGTCCGGATGGTCCAGCCCGCGCAGCGGCTCGCGGGCGCCGCCCACGACCTCGGCGAGGGCAGGCTCGGCGCACGCGTCCCCGAGGAGGGCCCGCCCGAACTCAAGTCGGCCGCCGTCGCGTTCAACTCGATGGCCGACCAGGTCGTCCAGCTCCTCGCCAACGAGCGGGAACTGGCAGCGGACCTCTCCCACAGGCTCCGCACCCCGCTCACCGTGCTCCGGCTCAACGCGGCCTCGCTGGGCTCGGGTCCGGCCGCCGAGCAGACCCGCGCGGCCGTCGAGCAGCTGGAGCGCGAGGTCGACACCATCATCCGGACCGCAAGGGACGCGAAGCCGCAGACCCAGGCGACCGGTCCCGGCGCGGGCTGCGACGCCGCCGAAGTGGTCCGCGAACGCATGGAGTTCTGGTCGGCGCTCGCCGAGGACGAGGGCCGTCGCGTCCGCGTCGCGGGCGTCGAGCGACCGGTCCGCATCCCGGTCGCGCGACCCGAACTCGTCGCCGCCCTCGACGCGTTGCTCGGCAACGTCTTCCGGCACACCCCCGAGGGAACGGCCTTCTCGATCGACGTCCACAACGGCGAGGACGCCGTCATCGTCCTCGTCTCCGACGCGGGCCCCGGCATCGCCGACCCGGCCGCCGCACTCGCCCGGGGCAACAGCGGGGCCAGGGACGGCTCCACGGGCCTCGGCCTGGACATCGTGCGGCGGATGGCGGAGACCACCGGCGGCGACGTCCGCATCGGGCACTCGGTGCTCGGCGGTACCGAGGTCCGGATCTGGATCGGCCTCGACGGGCGCCGCACGGGCGGCGCGACCGGCCGCCGCGGTCACCGCCCGGCCCGCCGCCGGCGCGGGGGCGGCGGCACCCGCCGGGCCGCCGAGAACTGACCGGCATCGGTCCGGCCCCAACCTTTCCTGGTTCCGATGCCTTCCTTAAGCGGAGCCTAAGGATCCCCAGCCGTGTCCCCGGACGCCGGATTGTCCGTTTCGCAGTCGCTAGCTTGCTGCCGCACCCCTTCCCCACCCCCCAGCACGCAGAGGCAGGCACGCGATGGGCACCAGTTCGCACCGGCGCAGGGCGAGCACCAGGACCAAGGTCGTCGGCGCGGTCGTCGCCGCCGCGGTCGTCGGCGGCGCCGCGTTCGCGCTCACCGGTACGGCCCAGGCCGCCGCGGTCGGCGCCGCGTACACCAGGACCAGCTCCTGGACCGGCGGCTACACCGGCCAGTACGTCGTCACCAACGAGACCTCCGCCGCCCAGTCCGACTGGACCCTCGAGTTCGACCTGCCGGCCGGCACGACCATCAGCTCCCTCTGGAACGGCGAGCACACCGTCTCCGGCAGCCACGTCACCGTGAAGCCCGCCGACTGGAACAGGCAGCTCGCCCCCGGCCGGTCCGTCACCGTCGGCTTCGTCACCTCGGCCGCCGGACAGGCCGGCGACCCGGCCAACTGCCGGATCAACAAGGCGGCCTGCTCCGCCGGAGGCGCCGCCCCCACCCCCAGCGGCCGCCCCACCACGACCGCCCCCACCCCCACGGCGACGCCGAAGCCCACCGCCACGGCCACCACGACCCCGAGGCCGACCGCCACCGCCACCACCACGGCGCCCCCGAAGCCCACGGCCACCCCCACCCCCACCCCGACGCCCACGGCGACCGCGACCGGCGGGCCCGTCACCGCCGCCAGGTACGCCCCGTACGTCGACACCTCGCTCTACCCGGCGTACGACCTCCTCGCGACCGCCGACGCCACCGGCGTGAAGGAGTTCAACCTCGCCTTCATCACCTCGGGCGGCTCCTGCGCCCCGCTGTGGGGCGGGGTCACCGACCTGGCGAACGACAAGGTCGCCGCCCAGATAGGCGCCCTGCGCGCCAAGGGCGGCGACGTCCGGGTCTCCTTCGGCGGCGCCGCCGGGCACGAACTGGCCCTGAACTGCTCCTCGTCCTCGGCGCTGGCCGCCGCGTACGGCAAGGTCGTCGACCAGTACAAGCTCACGAAGGTCGACTTCGACGTCGAGGGCGCGGCCCTGCCCGACACCGCCGCCAACACCCGCCGCTCGCAGGCCATCGCCCAGCTCCAGAAGTCCCACCCCGGCCTGAACGTCTCCTTCACCCTGCCGGTCATGCCCGAGGGCCTGACCCAGCCGGGCGTCGACCTGCTCGCCGACGCCAAGCGCAACGGCGTCCGCGTCGACGCCGTCAACATCATGGCGATGGACTACGGGCCGGCCTACAGCGCCGACATGGGCACGTACGCCGTCCAGGCCGCGACCGCGACCCAGGCGCAGATCAAGGGGGTCCTCGGGCTCTCCGACGCGGCCGCCTGGAAGGCCGTCGCCGTCACCCCGATGATCGGCGTCAACGACGTCGTGAGCGAGATCTTCAAGGTCGACGACGCCACCCAGCTCGTCGACTTCGCGAAGTCCAAGGGCATCGGCTGGCTCTCGATGTGGTCCTCGACCCGGGACAAGCAGTGCCCCGACGGCGCCGTGAACCGCGCCGACGCCACCTGCTCCTCGATCCTCCAGCAGCCGCTGGCCTTCACGAAGGCCTTCGCCGCCTACAAGTAGGCGCCCCGCACACCACTGCGCCCCCCACACCGCGCGCCCCGGCCTGAGACACCCCACCCCCCCTCGGCCGGGGCGCGCACTCCTGTGTCCGCCGCCCGGCTGTCGGGCGAGTCCCTCCGCCCGGCCCCGCGGACCCCGCCGCCCCGCGCCCCGTCGAACGTCTTCGACGATTCCCGGACCTTGACCGTGTTCTGACACCGCCTCAATAGTGGGAGCGCTCCCATTCAATCTTCGACGGGATCCCCCATGCGCAGCACACGCCATCTCCTCGCGGGGCTCGCCCTCACCGCGGGCCTCCTCACGGGAGCGGTGCCGGCCACCGCCGCCCCCACCTCCGCCGAGCCCGCCGCCCCCTCCACTGCCGCGGCGGCCTCCTCCTCCTACACCTGGAAGAACGTGCGCGTCGACGGCGGCGGCTTCGTCCCCGGCATCGTCTTCAACCGGACCGAGAAGAACCTCGTCTACGCCCGCACCGACATCGGCGGCGCCTACCGCTGGAACCAGGCCACCACCTCCTGGACCCCGCTCCTCGACTCCGTCGGCTGGGACCACTGGGGTCACACCGGCGTCGTCGGACTCGCCTCCGACAGCGTCGACCCCGACCGGGTGTACGCCGCCGTCGGCACGTACACGAACGACTGGGACCCCGGCAACGGCGCCGTCCTGCGCTCCGCCGACCGGGGCGCCACCTGGCAGCGCGCCGACCTGCCCTTCAAGCTCGGCGGCAACATGCCCGGCCGCGGCATGGGCGAGCGCCTCGCCGTCGACCCGCACAGGAACAGCGTCCTCTACCTCGGCACCCCCAGCGGCAACGGCCTCTGGCGCTCCACCGACTCCGGCGTCACCTGGTCGAAGGTCACCTCCTTCACCAACCCCGGCAACCACCAGCAGGACCCGACCGACACCAGCGGCTACAACTCCGACGAGCAGGGCATCGTCTGGGTCACCTTCGACGAGTCCACCGGTACGGCGGGCAGCGCGACGAGCACGATCTACGTCGGCGTCGGCGACAAGCAGAACGCCGTCTACCGCTCCACCGACGCCGGCGCCACCTGGACCCGGCTCCCCGGCCAGCCCACCGGGTACCTCGCCCACAAGGGCGTCCTCGACGCCGGGAACGGCTACCTCTACCTCGCGTACAGCGACACCGCCGGCCCGTACGACGGCTCCAAGGGCCAGGTCTGGCGGTACGCCACGGCCACCGGCACCTGGACGGACATCAGCCCCGTCGCCGAGTCCGACACCTACTACGGCTTCAGCGGTCTCACCGTCGACCGGCAGCACCCCGGCACCGTGATGGTCTCCGGCTACAGCTCCTGGTACCCCGACACCCAGATCTTCCGCTCCACCGACAGCGGCGGCAGCTGGACCAGGGCCTGGGACTACACCTCGTACCCGAACCGGTCCGACCGCTACACGATGGACGTCTCCTCCGTGCCCTGGCTGACCTGGGGCGCCGCCCCGGCCCCGCCCGAGCAGACCCCGAAACTCGGCTGGATGACCGAGGCGCTGGAGATCGATCCCTTCGACTCGAACCGCATGATGTACGGCACGGGCGCCACCGTGTACGGCACCCAGGACCTCGGCAAGTGGGACACCGGCACGCCCTTCACGATCCGGCCGATGGTCAAGGGCCTGGAGGAGACCGCCGTCCTCGACCTGGCCTCGCCGCCCTCCGGCGCCCCGCTGATCAGCGCCCTCGGCGACATCGGCGGCTTCCGGCACACGGACCTCACCAAGGTCCCGTCGATGATGTTCACCGGCCCCGACTTCACCTCGACCACCAGCGTCGACTTCGCCGAGACCAAGCCCGACACCGTCGTCCGCGCCGGGCACCTCGACGGCGGCCCGCGCGTCGCCTTCTCCGCCGACAACGGGGCCAACTGGCGCGCCGGACAGGAGCCCTCGGGCGTCACCGGCGGCGGCACGGTCGCGGCGGGCGCCGACGGCGGCCGCTTCGTCTGGAGCCCGGCCGGTACCGGCGTCCACACCGGCACCGGCGGCGCGTGGACCGCATCGACCGGCATCCCGGCCGGCGCGACCGTCGAGTCCGACCGCGTCGACCCGCTCACCTTCTACGGCTTCGCGTCCGGCACCTTCTACGCCAGCACGGACGGCGGCGCGAGCTTCACCGCCCGCGCCACCGGCCTCCCCGCCAAGGGCGAGGTCCGCTTCAAGGCCGTCCCCGGCAGGAAGGGCGACATCTGGCTCTCCGGCGGCGCTCCCGACGCCGGCTACGGCCTCTGGCACTCCACCGACGGCGGCGCCACCTTCACCCGGGTCTCCGGCGTCGAACAGGCCGACACCGTCGGCTTCGGCAAGGCCGCCCCGGGAGCCGCGTACCCCACCCTCTTCAGCAGCGCGAAGATCGGCGGCGTACGCGGCATCTTCCGCTCCACCGACGCGGGCGCGAGCTGGGTCCGCGTCAACGACGACGCCCACCAGTGGGGCTGGACCGGCGGCGCGATCACCGGCGACCCGCGTGTCTACGGCCGGGTGTACGTCTCCACCAACGGCCGCGGCATCATCTACGGCGACACGAGTGAGACCGGCGGCGGCGACGGCGGCGGCACCGACCCGGGCACACCCCCGGCCGGCGGCGCCTGCAAGGTCGCGTACAAGGTGACCAACCAGTGGCAGGGCGGCTTCCAGGCCGACGTCACCCTCACCAACACCTCCACCACCGCCTGGACCGGCTGGAAGCTCGGCTGGGACTACCCGGCCGGCCAGCGCGTCGGCCAGATGTGGAACGCCACCCCCGTCCAGACAGGCACCGCCGTCACCGCCCAGAACGCCGGCTGGAACGGCGCCGTCGCCGCCGGCGCCTCCGCCTCCTTCGGCTTCACCGGCACCTGGACCGGCACCAACCCCGTACCGCCGGCCTTCACCCTCGGAGGGACGACGTGCTCCGTCGCCTGATCACCGGCGCGGCCCTGCTCGCCGCCGTCCTCACCAGCACCACCGCCGGCCCCGCCTCCGCCGCCGACACCCCGCTGCGGGACCTCGCCGAGGCCCGCGGCGTCTACCTCGGCAGCGCCGTCACCGCCGGGAAGCTCACCGGCGGCTACGCGGACGTCGCCGGGGCCCAGTTCGGCTCCCTCACCCCCGGCAACGAGATGAAGTGGGACTCCGTGGAGCCCACCCAGGGCACGTACGACTGGGCCGGCGCGGACCGTGTCGTCGCCTTCGCCGAGGCCCATGGCCAGCAGGTGCGCGGCCACACCCTCGTCTGGCACAGCCAGCTCCCCGGCTGGCTCACCGGCGGCACCTGGACCGCCGACCGGCTCCGTACCCTCATGACCGACCACATCACCGCGGAGGCCGGCCGCTACAAGGGCCGGATCGACCACTGGGACGTCGTCAACGAACCCCTGGACGAGGACGGGACCCTGCGCCCCTCCCTCTGGGGCGCGGCCCTCGGCGAGTCGTACATCGCGGACGCCTTCCGCGCGGCCCGCGCCGCCGACCCGGCCGCGAAGCTCTATCTCAACGACTACTCGACCGACGCCGTCGGCGCGAAGAGCGACGGCATGTACGCCCTGGTGAAGCGGCTCCTGGCGCAGGGCGTCCCGGTCGACGGGGTCGGCTTCCAGGCCCATCTCGTCCTCGGCCAGGTGCCCGCCTCCCTGGAGGCCAACCTGCGCCGCTTCGCCGAACTCGGCGTGGACGTGGCGATCACCGAACTCGACATCAGGATGACCCTGCCGGCCACGGCCGAGAAGCTCGCCCGGCAGAGGGCGGACTACGCCTCCGTCCTGCGCGCCTGCCTCGCCGTCACCCGCTGCGCGGGCGTCACCGTCTGGGGCTTCACCGACTCCGACTCCTGGATCCCGGACTTCTTCCCGGGCCAGGGAGCGGCGACGCCGTACGACGAGAACCTCGGGGCCAAGCCCGCGTACGCGGGGATCGCCGAGACCCTCGCCCCGGTGACCCCGCCGACCCCCGGTGTGTGCTCCGTCACATACGCCGTCACCAGTCAGTGGACGGGCGGCTTCACGGCCCAGGTCACCCTCCGGAACACGGGTACGGCCCCGCTGAACGGCTGGACCGTCCGCTGGACACAGCCCGCCGGCCAACGGGTCACCCAGGCGTGGAACGCGACGGTGACCCAGGCCGCGGCGGAGGTGACGGCCACCCACCTCGCGTACAACGCGACGCTTCCCCCGGCCGGCTCGACCGCCTTCGGCTTCAACGGCACGTGGACCGGGGCCAACCCGCCCCCGACGGACCTCACCTGCACACCGGGAACGTAGCCGGGGAATGACGCAGGCCCCGGTTCAGATGAACCGGGGCCTGCATCGACAGGGTGAGTAACGGGACTCGAACCCGCGACATCCTGGACCACAACCAGGTGCTCTACCGTCTGAGCTATACCCACCATGACCGGCGGTTTCCCGAAGGTTTCCCTGACCGGCCGAGAAGAAGTCTACAGGGTCCTGGGGGGTGGGGGGGGGGGGGGGGGGGGGGGGGGGGGGGGGGGGGGGGGGGGGGGGGGGGGGGGGGGGGGGGGGGGGGGGGTTGGGGGTG
>NZ_JBVHZJ010000006.1:196768-239353 GCF_055574655.1 Streptomyces sp. NPDC029956
GCCCCCCCCCTCGCCGATGATGTCCTCTACAGCGCTCCCTCCCCACAAGAGGCAGGAAATATGCCGGGCCTGGGTCTGCTCCCGGCCCTCCCGCCCCCCCCCCCCCCCCCCGGCCCTGCGCGGAGGGGTTTATTCGGCCGGTACGACGTGCTTGGCCGCGATCTGCTTCGCGGTCTCCGAGTCGGGGCCGGGCTGCGGGACGAAGACCGCCTCGCGGTAGTAGCGCAGCTCCGCGATGGACTCGCGGATGTCGGCGAGCGCCCGGTGGTTGCCGTTCTTCTCCGGACTGTTGAAGTACGCCCTCGGGTACCAGCGGCGGGCCAGCTCCTTGACCGAGGAGACATCGACGATCCGGTAGTGCAGGTGGCTCTCCAGGGCGGGCATGTCCCGGGCGAGGAAGCCGCGGTCCGTGGAGACCGAGTTCCCGCACAGGGGCGCCTTGCCGGGTTCCTTGACGTGCTCGCGGATGTACGCGAGGACCTGGGCCTCCGCGTCGGCGAGCGTGGTGCCGTCGGCGAGCGCGTCGAGCAGCCCCGAGGTCGTGTGCATCTGGCGCACGATCTCGGGCATGGTCTCCAGGGCCCGGTCCGGCGGGCGGATCACGATGTCCACCCCGTCGCCGAGCACGTTCAGTTCCGAGTCGGTGACCAGTGCGGCCACCTCGATGAGTGCGTCGTCCGTCAGCGAGAGCCCGGTCATCTCGCAGTCGATCCACACCATGCGATCGTTCATGCGTCCACCTTAGGGGCTCTTCCCCATGTCGGAGCGGGTCGAGCGGCCCCGGGCCCGCGTCGCGCCGCACGGGGCGGCCCCGGGCGACGCCGACGGACCCCCGGGGAGAGATGCCCCCGAGGGTCCGTCGTTCCTGCGGCGCGCCGCTTGTGGCGGCGGCGGTCTTCTCGCTACGGCGCGCTGCGCTGGCCCGGGAGCGCGGGGCGCCCCGGAGCGTAGGCGTCGGACTGCGGCTTCCCCTGGTCCAGCGGGGACACCGGGCGCCGGATTCCGGCCGCGACCTGGGCGGGCACGACCGGGTCGAGCACCGCCGTGGTGGTGTCGCCCTGCGGCCGCCGCGCGCGGTACGCCGCCCGGTAGGCGGCCGGCGAGGAGCCGAGCTGCCTCCGGAAGTGACCGCGCAGCGCCACCGGCGAGCGGAATCCGCACCGGCCCGCGACCTCGTCGACCGAGTAGTCGGAGGTCTCGAGCAGCCGCTGCGCCTGCAGCACGCGCTGGGTGATCAGCCACTGGAGGGGGGCCGAACCGGTCAGCGAGCGGAAGCGGCGGTCGAAGGTCCGCCGTGACATGTAGGCGCGGGCGGCCAGGGTCTCCACGTCGAACTGCTCGTGGAGGTGCTCCAGCGCCCAGGCGACGACCTCGGCCAGCGGGTCGGCGCCGATCTCCTCGGGTAAAGACCTGTCGAGGTAGCGCTCCTGACCGCCGCTGCGCCGCGGCGGGACGACCAGCCGGCGCGCCAGGGCGCCCGCGGCCTCCGTGCCGTGGTCGGTCCGCACGATGTGCAGACACAGATCGATTCCGGCCGCCGTGCCCGCAGAGGTCAGCACGTCCCCGTCGTCGACGAAGAGCTCCCGGGGGTCCACATGGACCGACGGGTAGCGCTTGGCGAGCGTCGGCGCGTACATCCAGTGCGTCGTCGCCGGGCGGCCGTCGAGCAGGCCGGCCGCGGCGAGGACGAACGCCCCGGTGCACAGACCGACGATCCGCGCGCCCTCCTCGTGGGCGCGGCGCAGCGCTTCGAGCGCTTCCGGCGGTGGCGGCGAGGTGATCGACCGCCAGGCCGGGACGACGACGGTGCCGGCCCTGCTGATCGCCTCCAGGCCGTACGGCGCGGTCAGTTCGAGTCCACCGGTGGTCCGCAGCGGTCCGTCCTCGCCCGCACAGACGAGCAGTCGGTAGCGGGGCACCCCGGCGTCCTGCCGGTCGATGCCGAACACGGAGAGCGGGATGGAACTCTCGAAGATGGGGCCGCCGCTGAACAGCAGCACCGCGACGACTTCGCGACGGCGGCGCCCGGTCAGCTTCCGTGCGGCCTCCGGTGCGGTGGAGTCCTGGCTCATGACGCTAAGCCCCCCTCGGTGTTCGCGTCTCCCTGGTCGTGTCGCTCCTGCACGTTTCCCCTCGGTTTTGCACGAGACCCCAGTCTTCGGTACCCATGATCGAATCTACTGCGTCCCATGGCGCCGGCGTGACAAGTTCTTCATCCGGTGGATTGTCGACAAGGCCACTTGGCGTGAAGCGATCGATCGCGAAGTCTTCCCCCGGGAGGCCCCCGGGGGAAGGGTCGGGCCGGGGAACGCCCCGTACGCGGGGGGTGTGAGCCCTTGGGGCGGGGCATTCTCGGGTGTCGGCACCGGGGTTGGGCAACCGTTTTGCCAAGGACTCGCCGACGGATGGAAGTTGGCTGAAAACATATGGGTTCGCGTGTACGAACCTGTCAACTCCACGAGGGGCGGGCCCGAAGGGCGCCCCGTTTCGGGGTGATTTACACCCCCGGAAACCTAGGGGGTGCCCTGACCGCGCCGCCTGCCCCGGACACCCTCGCTCCGCATCCCCCGCTCCGAGCGGCGCAGCAGCACCCGGCAGGCCGCCGTCACCGAGACGAGGCCGAGCGCGGTCCCGGCGGCGCCACCGAGCGAGCTGCCGTAGACGAGGAGGACCACCGGGACCAGGGCGCAGCAGAAGACCGCCCACCGGACGACGTCACCGGCCTGGTCCGCGGCGGCCCGACCGACTCCCGCGCCGGTCCCCGCGCCCACCCCCGAGCGGCTTCCCGCGCCCGCGCCCGAGCCGGCCGCCGCACCCGCGCCGACTCCCGTGCGCGGGATCGCCCCCGCCTGCCCCCGCCCGTTGCCCGGATCCGGGTCGACGACGGTGGCCGGACCGAGGACGGGTGCCCGGCGGCGGCCGCGGGGACCTCCCAGTGCGGTGGCGCGGGCGGCGGCGGGTCCGGTGGTGGTGGCGGTGGAGGTCTGGCCGGCGGCGGTCGATGGTGCGTGCACGGGCGGTCTCCCTGCGACGGTGGGCTGGACCTGTGGCAACGAGAAGCGGAACCCTCCGGTCACTCTCGGCGACGTCCGTTTGGCCCCCGTACGGACGCCTGTAGGGCACAACCGGCATTGCCAGATCCCGAGCCGCTCGTGCATGCTCCCTGGAACGCCGCGCGCGAGCGGGGCGCACGCCGGGGAGTGGCACGGCGGGCTCTGGGCAGGAGAGGAGTGTCGCCGTACCCTTGGGGGTATGGGCTTGGGAAGATGATTCCCGGACACAGCTTCGCCGCCACCCGTTGTTCCGTCCCCCCGTTCCCCGTCCCTTCCCACGAGGACCCTCTTCGCCGAGACACCGATGGCCGGTCACGAATTCCCCGAACCCGCGGACCGCAAGCGCGTCGCCGATTCCACGGTCGACCCCCTCGCGGTCGAACAGCCACGTCACGCCTGCGACCCGGCCTTCCGGCACGGTGTCGTCGTCGGCTTCGACGGCTCCACGTCCAGTGAGCGCGCCCTCGCGTACGCCATCGGCATGGCCAGGCGTTCCGGCTCGGGCCTGATCATCGTGCACGTGGCCAACAGGCTGCCCACCACGGTGTGGGCCGGCTGCGAGCCCCCTGTCTTCGTCGACGTGCCCGACCACCGGACCGAGGTCCTCGGTCTGGAGCTGGCCTGCGCCGAGCACCTCTCCGAGGTGCCCTGGATCCTCGTCGAGCGCGGTGGCGACATCTGCCACGAGCTGGAGGAGGTCGGCCGGGAGTACTCGGCCGACGCGATCGTGGTCGGCTCCACGCACGGGATCGTCGGCCGGATCTTCGGCTCGGTGGCCGGCCGCCTCGCACGCCGCGCCCAGCGGCCCGTGATCGTCATCCCTTAGGGCGCACGAGGACCTCTCCTGTCCCGTACGACCCGTCAGGTCGCATCCTCAACTGCCGTCATCCCGCCATAATTTCGGCCTTGCTCAGGTGAATTGTGTGCTTGTGAAGGGTACATAAGCGTCACCGGAACACAGCAGCTCACGCAGTACACCTGCGCACCTGAAGGGAGCCCGCCGTGAACAACGAAGTCGCCGCGGGAAACACCACTTCCACTCTCGGCCACCTCGCACTCGGACTGACCCTGTTGGCCTTCGGCCTGGGCGGCACCGGTGTCATCGACAACGTCGCGGCAGCGGATGCCGCGGGCCTCGCCACCTGGGTCGGCGGGGTGACGCTCTTCCTCGTCGGTCTGCTCGCCCTCCGTGCGGGCGACAAGGGTGAGGGCACGGCGTTCGCGGCGCTCGGCGCCTTCTGGTTCACCTGGGGCACCGCGGCCGGCGGCGGGGCGTCCGCCGACGCGGTGGGCGTCTTCCTGCTCCTGTGGGCGCTCCTGGCGCTCACGCTGACGCTGGCCGCCTCGGGCAGCGGACTGTTCGGACAGGGTGTCCACGGGCTGTTGTTCGTCGCGCTCCTGCTGCTCGGCATCGGGGCGCTCGCCGACAACGGCGGGCTCGCGAAGGCGGGCGGCTGGGTGGCGGCCGTCGCCGGTCTGGTCGCCTGGTACGGCGCCACGGCCGCGGTGGCCGGATGGCCGACGGCACTCGGCCGGGCGAACCGCGGCGCGGCGGCGGCGAGCTGACCGAGCGGCACCCCGTACCGCCGGCGAGTGAGCCGAAGGGGCGCGCGGCTGTCGTGGGGGAGAGCGCGCGGAGGTCCTGAGGAACGAAGGACCGAGCACGGTCGACCGTCGACAGTCGCACCAGCGCCCCGGAGGAGAACCGAGCCCTGAAAAGAAGCGGTCCCCCGTGCACCTGGGATGCACGGGGGACCGCTTCGTGTCCGGTCGAACCGCCGGGGGACAGGCCCGGCGGCGCGGCTCGGGGGGACAGGCCCCGAGGTCGCTGCTACTCGACCGTGACGGACTTGGCCAGGTTGCGCGGCTTGTCGATGTCGCGGCCCATGGCGAGCGCCGTGTGGTAGGCGAGGAGCTGGAGCGGGATCCCCATCAGGATCGGGTCCAGCTCGTCCTCGTTCTTCGGCACGACGATGGTGTGGTCGGCCTTCGCCTGCTCCTGGTGCGCGACCGCGAGGATGCGGCCGCTGCGGGCCTTGATCTCCTCCAGGGCGGCGCGGTTCTTCTCGAGCAGGTCGTCGTCGGGGACGATCGCGACCGTCGGCAGAGCCGGCTCGATGAGGGCGAGCGGGCCGTGCTTCAGCTCGGAGGCCGGGTAGGCCTCGGCGTGGATGTAGGAGATCTCCTTGAGCTTCAGGGAGGCCTCGAGGGCGACGGGGTAGCCCCGGACGCGGCCGATGAACATCATCGACTGGGCGCCGGCGTACTCCGCGGCGATCTTCTTGATCTCGTCCTCGGTCTCGAGGATCTCCTGGATCTGCGCGGGCAGCTTGCGCAGGCCCTCGATGATCCGCTTGCCGTCGGTGACGGACAGGTCGCGGATGCGGCCCAGGTGCAGGGCGAGCAGCGCGAAGGCGGTGACCGTGTTGGTGAAGCACTTGGTGGAGACGACGCAGACCTCGGGGCCGGCGTGGACGTACACGCCGCCGTCGGCCTCGCGGGCGATGGCGGAGCCGACCACGTTGACCACGCCGAGGACGCGGGCGCCCTTGCGCTTGAGTTCCTGGACGGCGGCGAGCACGTCGTAGGTCTCACCGGACTGGGAGACGGCGATGTAGAGGGTGTCGGGGTCCACGACCGGGTTGCGGTAGCGGAACTCCGAGGCCGGCTCGGCGTCGGCGGGGATGCGGGCCATGGACTCGATGAGCCCGGCGCCGATGAGACCGGCGTGGTACGAGGTGCCGCAGCCGAGGATCTTGATCCGGCGGATGGTGCGGGCCTCGCGCGGGTCCAGGTTCAGGCCGCCCAGGTGCACGGTGGAGAAGCGGTCGTCGATCCGGCCGCGCAGCACGCGGTCGACCGCGTCGGGCTGCTCGGAGATCTCCTTGTGCATGAACGTGTCGTGACCGCCCATGTCGTACGAGGCGGCCTCCCACTCCACGGTCTCCGGGGTGGCGGTGGTGGTCGCGCCCGAGGTCGTGTACGTGCGGAAGTCGTCGGCCTTCAGGGTGGCCATCTCGCCGTCGTCGAGGGTGACGACCTGGCGGGTGTGGGCGATCAGGGCGGCGACGTCGGAGGCGACGAGCATCTCCTTCTCGCCGATGCCGAGGATGACCGGCGAGCCGTTGCGGGCCACGACGATGCGGTCGTTGAAGTCGGCGTGCATCACGGCGATGCCGTAGGTGCCCTCGATGACCTTGAGCGCCTCGCGGACCTTCTCCTCGAGGGTGGTGGCCTGGGAGCGGGCGATGAGGTGGGTGATGACCTCGGTGTCCGTCTCGGAGGCGAAGACGACGCCGTCGGCCTCCAGCTTGGCGCGGAGCTCCTGGGCGTTGTCGACGATGCCGTTGTGGACGACCGCGACCTTGTTCTCGGGGTCCATGTGCGGGTGCGAGTTGATGTCGCTCGGCGCGCCGTGGGTGGCCCAGCGGGTGTGGGCGATGCCGGTGGTGCCGGTGAAGCGCTTGGGGACGCGGGCCTCCAGGTCGCGGACGCGCCCCTTGGCCTTCACCATCTTCAGGCCGGAGGCCTTCGGGCTGGTGACGACCATGCCGGCCGAGTCGTATCCCCGGTACTCCAGACGCGCCAGGCCCTCGAGGAGCAGCGGGGCGACGTCGCGCTTTCCGATGTAACCGACAATTCCGCACATAAAGGTGAAACCCCTCCAGGTTGGTGAACGTGCTCGCCGTGCTCGCCGTGCTTGTTCGTGACTCAGCCGTAGACGATGCGGCGCAGTTGCCGGAGCGAGAGCTCCGGTGGCGCCACGGCCCGGTGTGGCAGTTCGGCCGAGATCCGTTCGAAGATCTCGGTGTTCACGGCCCCGCCCGACTGCAGCTCGCGGTGACGGCGGCGGACGAACTCCTCGGTCGTCTCGTCGAAGTACGCCAGCACGTCGAGTACCACCCGGGTGGCCTCACCGCGCTGGAGCGCGGTGCTGCGGACCAGGTGGTCGATGAGGTCGTCGTGCGACGGGCGGCGTTCGAGCACCCATGAATATTGGGGTGTACCCGTCTCCGTTCGCAAGAATCCTGCCCGATATCGGGCAGGTGTGTCATGATCCACCCACTATCCGCGCCGATTGGTCCAGACCTTGACCGATGGGTGTCCCGGCGGTACGCATGGTGACGGTTCGGATATAGAACTCGACAGACGCGTCCAACGCCTGATCCAACGCCTGAAGGGGACCAGCCTGTGACACAGCGCCGAAGGATTCCGCGCCTGATCGGATCCCTGCTCCTGGTCGCCGCCGCCGGTGTCGGCTGCGGCGAGGCCGCCGCCGACGGCCCGGCGGACGGCAAGAACGCCGCGGCCGCCGCCGAGCCCGAGGTGCGCCCCCTCGGCCGCATCGTGCCCGTACCCGCCTCCGTCGCCCCCGAGGGCGAGCCCTTCGCCCTCACCCGGACCACCCGCATCGGCGTGGACGGCGCGCACCGCGAGACCCTGGAGCTCGGCCGCTACCTCGCCGCACTGCTCCGCCCCGCCACCGGCTTCCCGCTGCCCGTCGTCGACGACCAGGCGGCCCGCGGCGGGATCGTGCTCCGCCTCAGCCCCGACGACACCGAGCTCGGCGCCGAGGGCTACCGGCTCCACTCGGCCCCCGACGGCGTCGTCCTCACCGCGCGCGAACCCGCCGGGCTCTTCCGCGGCGTCCAGACCCTGCGCCAGCAGCTGCCCTCCGCCGTCGAGCGCAAGAGCGTCCAGACCGGGCCCTGGAAGATCGCCGGCGGCACGATCACCGACACCCCGCGGTACGCCTACCGGGGCGCCATGCTCGACGTCTCCCGCCACTTCTTCACCGTCGACGAGGTGAAGCGGTACATCGACCAGCTCGCGCTCTACAAGGTCAACACCCTCCATCTGCACCTCTCCGACGACCAGGGCTGGCGCATCGCCGTCGACTCCTGGCCCCGGCTCACCACCTACGGCGGCTCCACCGAGGTCGGCGGCGGCCCCGGCGGGTTCTACACCAAGGCGCAGTACCAGGAGATCGTCCGGTACGCCGCCTCCCGCTACCAGGAGGTGATCCCCGAGATCGACCTCCCCGGCCACACCAACGCCGCCCTCGCCTCCTACCCCGAGCTCAACTGCGACGGCGTCGCCCCGCCGCTCTACACGGGCGTCAAGGTCGGCTTCAGCTCCCTGTGCGTGCCGAAGCCCGTCACGTACGACTTCGTCGACGACGTGATCCGCGAGATCGCCGAACTCACCCCCGGCCGTTACATCCACATCGGCGGCGACGAGGCGCACTCCACCAGCCACGCGGACTACGTGACCTTCATGGACAAGGTCCAGCCCGTCGTCGCGAAGTACGGCAAGAAGGTCGTCGGCTGGCACCAGCTGACCGGCACGACCCCGGCGGACGGCGCCCTCGTCCAGTACTGGGGCCTCGACCGCACCCCCACGGAGGAGAAGGAGCGGGTCGCGGCCGCCGCCCGGAACGGCGCCGGCCTGATCCTCTCCCCGGCCGACCGCACGTACCTCGACATGAAGTACACGAAGGACACCAAGCTCGGCCTCGCCTGGGCGGGCCACGTGGAGGTCCGCAGGTCGTACGACTGGAACCCGGCCGCCTACCTCGCGGGCGCCCCGGAGGACACCGTCCGCGGCATCGAGGCCCCGCTCTGGACGGAGACCCTGGCCACCACGGACGACCTCGACGTCATGGCCTTCCCGCGCCTGCCGGGCCTGGCGGAACTCGGCTGGTCGCCGGCGGCCACCCACGACTGGGACACCTACAAGGTCCGCCTCGCCGAACAGGCCCCGAGGTTCGACGCCCTGGGCATCGACTACTACCGCTCCCCGGAGGTCCCCTGGCCGGCGGAGTAGCCCCGTACCAAGAGAGGTGAGCCCCGGCGGAGGACCGTACTCCGCCGGGGCTCACATCGGTCTCGGGGTCAGGCGAAGCGGGCGATCGGGTTGACCAGGTCGCCGACGAGCTGGAGGGCCGCCGACGGGTCGGAGAGGTCGACCATCTGCTTGTTGTTGCGGAGCTGGAGGCGGTTCAGGGCCGACAGGGCGAAGGTCTCCGCGAACATGTCGTACTGGGCGAACCGGTCCGCCAGTTCCGGCTTCGACTGCTCGTAGCCGCGCACGCACTCCGCGACCGTCCGCCAGAAGCCGTCCTCGTCGAGGACGCCCTCCGTGGCGAGCGTCGCCGCCAGGAACCGGAAGAAGCAGTCGAAGACGTCCGTGAAGACCGAGAGGAGCTTCATGTCCTCGGGGATCTCCGCGCGGACCCGCTCCACCGCCGGCGGCAGGACCGCCGCCGGGTCCATGACGACGATCTCCTCGGCGATGTCCTTGAAGACGGCCCGCGACACCGCGCCGCGCTCGTCGAGGACCAGGATCACGTTCTCGCCGTGCGGCATGAACGCCAGGTCGTACGCGTAGAAGCTGTGCAGGACCGGGAGCAGGTAGGCGTCCAGGTACCGGCGGAGCCAGACCGGGGCCTCCAGGCCCGACTCCTTGATCAGCGCACCCGCGAACGACGCGCCCGCGTGGTCCACGTGCAGCAGGGACGCCATCGTCGCGAGCCGCTCGCCCTCGGCGAGGGTCGGCACGGGGGACTCGCGCCAGAGCGCCGCCAGCATCTTGCGGTAGGGCGAGTAGCGGTCGGTCGCGGCCTCGTACTCCAGGTGCCGGTAGCCGACGGCCGCCCGCTCGCGGATGATCGAGAAGCGGGCCGACCGGAACGTCGCGTCCGACTCGATCAGCGTGTGCAGCCAGTCGTTGATCGCCGGGGTGGCCTCCATGTACGCGGCTGACAGGCCCCGCATGAAGCCCATGTTGAGGACCGACAGGGCCGTCTTCACGTAGTGCTTGGCCGGGTCCGAGGTGTTGAAGAACGTACGGATCGACTGCTGGGCCAGATACGTGTCGTCGCCCTCGCCCAGGTACACCAGGCGCTGCTGCGCGACCTCGGCCGCGAAGGTGACGGACAGCTTGTTCCACCACTGCCACGGGTGGGCGGGGATGAGGAGGTAGTCCGCCAGGTCCAGGCCGCGGGCCGCCAGGGTCGCCGCGAAGCCGTCCACCGCCGCGTCGCCCAGCTCCGCGCGGACGAAGGTCTCGTAGTCGATGCCCGCGCCGGCCGTGAACGTGGTGCGGTCGCGCCGGGCCGCCAGCCAGATCAGACGGATCGGGCTCGCCGCCTCGGGGGCGTACGCGCGGAACTCGTCGACGCCGAAGCCGAGCCGGCCGTTGTTGGCGACGAAGCAGGGGTGGCCCTCGGTCATCCCCGTCTCGATCGCCTGGAAGCCGGCGTGGGTGAGCTCGGAGGAGGTGACCGGCTCCTTGGTCGCCTTGAACGCCGTACCGGCGAGCGTGGAGGAGATCTCCTCCAGGTAGACCGGCAGGACCTCGTCGCTCAGGCCGAGGGCGCCGCGCAGCTCGGTGATGAACTGGAGCGCGTCCAGCGGAAGCTGCTCGTCGCCGCGGTGACGGCTGATCGACTCGGCGTAGACCTGCCAGTGGTCGAGGGCGTACCGGTCCGCGGTGAAGCGGTACTCGGTGGCGCCGTCGTCCGACAGGACCACGTAGCGGCTCTCGCCGAGCTCCCGCGGGTCGAGGAGCCGCTCGTGGGCGAACTCCGAGAGACCCTTGCGGATCAGCGCGCGGTTGGCGTCCGCCCAGAGCCCGGGGGTGAGGTGCGCGACGGGGTTCGACACATCGACGGTGCTCATACGGCGACTCCCACGGCGGCCTCGAACTGCTTCCGGGTGCAGAAGCTCAGCAGCGCCTTCTTCTCCGGCTTCTGGATCTCCCGCTCCGGCACGAAGCCGACGGCCTCGTTGAGCGCGTGGACGGCCTTGTTGGACACGTCCGGTTCGACGACCACGCGGGCGGTCGCCGGGTCGGCGAACAGCTCCGCCATCACGGCGGTGATCACCTTGCGGGTGAAGCCGTGCACTGGCGTGTCGGTCGGGGCGACGAGGAAGTGCATGCCGACGTCGCCGGGCTGGGGGTCGTAGAGCCCGACCAGCTCCAGGTGGGCCGGGTCGTAGCGTTCCATGAGGATCGCGGGGACCTCGTCGACCAGGCCGATGAAGGCCTCGTGGTGCGGGTGCTCGGCGAAGGCCGTGTACTCGCGCACGACGTCCTCCAGGGTCGCGTCCTGCATCATCCAGAACGCGGCCTTGGGGTGGGTGACCCAGCCGTGGAGCAGTTCCGCGTCCTTGACGGGGTCGAGCGGGCGGAAGCGGACGGTCATGCGGCGAACTCCTGGAAGGCGATGGTCTTCTCGACGGGGTAGTACTCGTAGCCCAGCATCGCCCCGATGATGTACGCGTTGCGGTACGCCCCCATGCCGAGGTCGGGCGAGGTGATCGAGTGGGTGTGCACGGAGGCGTTCTGCAGGAACACCCCGCGGCCCGTCGTGTCGATCGCGTAGTTGCGGGCCACGTCGAAGCGGCCCTGGCCGTCCCAGTTGAGGCGGTCGCGGACCGGCTCGAGGAAGGCGGGGACGGCGTACTTGTACCCGGTGGCGAGGATCAGGCCCTCGGTGTCCAGGCTGAAGTCCTTCTCCTGCTCCTCCTGGCGGAAGCCGAGGGTGTACGTGCCCGTCGACTCCTCGTACGCGGCGGTGTGCAGCGCCGAGTTGGTGAGGAGCCGGGTGGGCACGGGGCCGTTCAGGTTCTTCTGGTAGAGCAGGTCGAAGATGGCGTCGATCAGCTCGCCGTCGATGCCCTTGAAGAGGCCCTTCTGCTCGGTCTCCAGGCGGTAGCGGGTCTTCTCCGGCAGCGCGTGGAAGTAGTCCACGTACTCCGGGGAGGTCATCTCCAGGGTGAGCTTGGTGTACTCCAGCGGGAAGAAGCGCGGGGAGCGGGTCACCCAGTTCAGCCGGTAGCCGTGGACGTCGATCTCGCTCAGGAGGTCGTAGTAGATCTCGGCGGCGCTCTGGCCGCTGCCGACCAGGGTGATCGACCTCTTCTTCTGGAGCTCCTCCTTGTTCGGGAGGTAGCGCGAGTTGTGGATCAGGTCGCCGCCGAGGCCCTGGCAGGTCTCGGGGACGTACGCCGGGGTGCCGGTGCCGAGGACCAGACGACGCGAGCGGAACGTTTCTCCGGCCTCGGTGGTCACCAGGTACACCTCGGTGGCCTCGTCGAACGTCACGGTCGCGACGGTCGTCGAGAAGCGGACGGAGGAGAGGCGCCCGGCGGCCCAGCGGCAGTAGTCGTTGTACTCGGTCCGCAGCGGGTAGAAGTTCTCGCGGATGTAGAACGAGTACAGCCGGCCCTTGTCCTTCAGGTAGTTCAGGAACGAGTACGGCGAGGTCGGGTCGGCCATCGTGACCAGGTCCGACATGAACGGGGTCTGGAGGTGGGCGCCCTCCAGGAACATCCCCGCGTGCCACTCGAAGTCGGGCTTGGACTCCAGGAAGAGGCCGTTCAGCTCGTCGATCGGCTCGGTCAGGCAGGCGAGTCCGAGGTTGAACGGACCGAGTCCGATGCCGATGAAGTCGTGGATCTCGGTCGTCTCAGGCGTGGACAAGGGTCTCTCCCAGGTACTGCTCGGCGTAGCCGGCGATCAGATCGAGGACGGCGGCGATGTCGGCCGCGGTGGTCTCGGGGTTGAGCAGGGTGAACTTGAGGTACTGGCGGCCGTCGACCTTGGTGCCGGCGACGACGGCCTCGCCGGAGGCGAACAGGGCCTTGCGGGCGTGCAGGTTGGCCCGGTCGATGTCCTCGGGGGACGTGGCGTGCTCCGGGATGTAGCGGTAGACGAGGGTGGAGATCTGCGGCTCGACGACGACGTCGTAGCGCGGGTCGGCGGCGAGCAGCGCGAAGCCCTCGGCGGCCAGGTCGCAGACCTCGTCGAAGAGCTGCCCGACTCCGTCGGCGCCCATCACCCGCAGGGTCATCCACAGCTTGAGCGCGTCGAAGCGGCGGGTGGTCTGGAGGGACTTGTCGACCTGGTTGGGGATCTGCTCGGCGACCGTCCGGGCCGGGTTGAGGTAGTCCGCGTGGTAGGTCGCGTGCCGCAGGGTGGCCCCGTCGCGGACCAGGATCGCGGAGGAGCTCACCGGCTGGAAGAAGGACTTGTGGAAGTCGACGGTGACCGAGTGGGCCCGCTCGATGCCGTCCAGGAGCCCGCGGCGGGTCGGGGAGGCGAGCAGTCCGCAGCCGTAGGCGGCGTCCACGTGCATCCAGGCGCCGTACTCGTCGGCCAGGGCGGCGATCTCGGGCAGCGGGTCGATGGAGCCGAAGTCGGTGGTGCCGGCGGTGGCGACGATCGCCATCGGGACGAGGCCCTCGGCGCGGCAGGCCTCCAGCTCGGCGGCGAGGACGACGGACTGCATGCGCTTGTTCCGGTCGACCGGGACGGAGATGACGGCGTCCATGCCGAGACCGAGGAGTTTCGCCGACTTCTGGACGCTGAAGTGGCTGCACTCGGAGGAGAAGATCCGGAGCTTCGACAGGTCGGCCGGTCCGTCCCACCCGCCCCGCCCGGCTGTCGCCTCCTCGCGGGCGAGGAGCAGAGCCTGGAGGTTGGACTGCGAACCGCCGCTGGTGAACACGCCGTCGGCGGCGGGGCCGAAGCCGATGCGGCCGTTGGTCCAGTCGACGAGCCTGCGCTCGATGAGGGTGCCGCCGGCGCTCTGGTCCCAGGTGTCGAGCGAGGAGTTGACCGCCGAGAGGACGGCCTCGCCGAGGACGGCGGGGATGACCACCGGGCAGTTGAGGTGGCCCAGGTAGCGGGGGTGGTGGAAGTAGACCGCGTCGCGGAGGTAGACGCTCTCCAGCTCGTCGAGGGCGGCGGAGGCGTCACCGAGCGGCTTGTCGAGGTCGACGGCGTCGATGACGGGCGCGAGCTCGGCGGGGGTCACTCCGGTGAACGGACCTCGCGCCGCGGCGAGTTTGTCCGCCACCCGCTCGACTCCTTCGGTGACGGAGCGTCGGTAGCTCTCCGCCGTGGCGTCGTTGAGCAGGTGAGAGCGCATGTGGGGGGCCTCCAGGTGCGGGGCTCGGTCGCGCCCTCCGGACAGGGGAAAGGGGCGAGGGGCGACGCGGTGAAAACAAGGTTAGCCTAACCTAACTTTCCACCGCAATGGCCCCTCGCCCCTCATGGGTCAAGGCAGTTGATGTGCGTATCGCCCGTAGTGTCCGGAACGGCGGAGTGTGACCCCGGCTACGCGTCCTCCTGCGTCTCGTCCGGGACCTCGCGCAGCGCGTCCTCGGAGAGGCCCTTGCGCCAGTAGCCGACGAACGTCACCCGGCGCCGGTCGAGTTCACGGTCCCGCACGAAGTGGCGGCGCAGCGCCTTCACCGCACCGGACTCGCCCGCGATCCACACGTACGGCGCCTCCCCGGGCAGTTCGACCCCGCGCACCGCGTCCATGGCGGACGGCGCCCCCTCCTCCCGTACGAGCCAGGTGACCGTCGCGTCGGCCTGGGTGGCGAGCTCCGTGCGGTCGCCGGAGTACGGCACCTCCAGGAACACCTGCGCGCGCGTCTCGGCCGGCAGCCATTCCAGGATCGCCGAGGCGGCCGGAAGGGCCGTCTCGTCGGCCCAGATCAGGACGGAGTCGGCGTCCGCGGGCGGTCGGAAGCGGACGCCGGTGTTCTCGGCGATCGCCGGGCCGAGGACGACCACGCGGTCGCCGGGGGTGGCCCGTGAGGCCCAGCGGCAGGCGGGGCCGCCGTCCTCGTGGATCGCGAAGTCGATGTCGACGGCGTTCTCGCCGTGCTCCGGCTCGGTGCGCTGCTCGCGGACGGTGTACGAACGCATCACGGCCCGCACGTCGTCGGGCATCGCGCGCCAGGCGCCGAGGATCGCGTACATGTCCGGGTCGTCCAGCGGCGGCAGGACGGGCGCGTCCTGGCCGGGGTGCGGCAGGAAGAGGGAGAGCGACTGGTCGCGGCCGCCGGCGGCGAAGTCCTTCAGCTCGTCGCCGGTGAAGGTGACGCGGACCAGGGACGGGCCGAGCCGCCGGGTCCGGTCCACCCGCAGGTGGAAGAACTGGAAGGGGGCGGTCTCGGGCTTCGTCATGGGAACATAGGTTAGCCTAACCTCATAAGTTCCGGTACGGGGGGAGGGTCCACCACCCCCCGGGGTGGCGGACCCTCCGCGCGGACCTGTGTACGGCCCTCCGTGCGAACCCGTCCGGGTCAGGCCTGGAGGCCCAACTCCCGTGCGATCAGCATCCGCTGGACCTCGCTTGTGCCCTCGCCGATCTCCAGGATCTTCGAGTCGCGCCACATCCGGGCCACCGGGTACTCGTTCATGAAGCCGTAGCCGCCGTGGATCTGGGTCGCCTCGCGGGCGTTGTCCACGGCCACCGTCGAGGAGTACAGCTTCGCGATCGCCGCCTCCTTCTTGAACGTCTCGCCGAGGACCAGCCGCGAGGCCGCGTCCCGCCAGCCGATCCGGGCCATGTGCGCCCGCATCTCCATGTCGGCGATCTTGAACTGGATGGCCTGGTTGTCGCCGATCGGCCGGCCGAAGGCGTGACGCTCCTTCGCGTACTTCACCGACTCGTCGACACAGCCCTGCGCCAGACCCGTCGCCAGCGCCGCGATCGCGACCCGGCCCTCGTCCAGGATCCGCAGGAACTGCGCGTACCCGCGGCCCTCCTCGCCGAGCAGGTTCTCCACCGGGACGCGGACGTCGTCGAAGGACAGCTCACGGGTGTCCGAGGCGTTCCAGCCGACCTTCGAGTAGGGGGCGGCGACGGTGAAGCCGGGGGTGCCGGACGGGACGATGATCGAGGAGATCAGCGGACGGCCGTCGGGCTTGCGGCCGGTGACCGCCGTGACCGTCACCAGACCCGTGATGTCCGTACCGGAGTTGGTGATGAAGCACTTCGAACCGTTGACGACCCAGTGGTCGCCGTCGCGCACGGCCGTCGTCCGCGTGCCGCCCGCGTCCGAACCGGCGCCCGGCTCGGTGAGCCCGAAGGCACCGAGCAGCTCGCCGGCACAGAGCCTCGGCAGCCACTCGCGCTTCTGCTCGTCCGTACCGTAGAGGTACACGGGCATCGCGCCGAGTGAGACACCCGCCTCCAGGGTGATCGCGACGGAGGAGTCGACCCGGGCCAGCTCCTCCAGGGCGATGCCGAGCGCCAGGTAGTCACCGCCCATGCCGCCGTACTCCTCGGGGAACGGCAGCCCGAACAGGCCCATGCGGCCCATCTCGCGGACGATCTCGTACGGGAACTCGTGCCGCTCGTAGTAGTCGCCGATCTTCGGCGCCACGACGTCGTGCGCGAACGCCTCGACGGTACGGCGGAGTTCCTCGTGCTCTGCGGAGAGCCGGTGGTCGAGAGACATGGGGGACGTCACTCCTTGTGGGAGAGGGCGCGGACGGTACGGGAGGGGCTGGGCCGGCCCAGCTGTTCGGCCATCCACCCGCTCGTGGCGGTGAGGGCGGCCAGATCGACCCCGGTCTCGATGCCGAGACCGTCGAGCATCCACACGAGATCCTCGGTGGCGAGATTGCCGGTCGCGCTCTTCGCGTACGGGCAGCCGCCGAGGCCGCCCGCGGAGGCGTCGACCGTGGTCACCCCGTGGCGCAGGGCCGCCAGGGTGTTGGAGAGGGCCTGGCCGTAGGTGTCGTGGAAGTGCACGGCGAGCCGGGAGGTGGGGACGCCGGCCTCGTTCAGCGCCGTCAGCAGCGCCGCGACATGACCGGGGGTGGCGACGCCGATGGTGTCGCCGAGGCTCAGCTCGTCGCAGCCCATCTCCGCGAGGGCCTTGGTGACGCGGACGACCTGCTCGACCGGGACGGCGCCCTCCCAGGGGTCGCCGAAGCACATCGACAGATAGCCGCGGACCTTGAGCCCGGCCTCTATGGCACGGGTGACCGTGGGGGAGAAGAGGGCGAGGGCCTCGTCCACGGTCCGGTTGAGGTTGGCCTTCGCGAACGACTCCGTGGCGGAGGCGAAGACGGCGATCTCCCGGACACCGAGCGCGAGCGCACGGTCGAGACCGCGCTCGTTCGGCACGAGGACGGGGAGCCGGACCGGCAGGTCGCGGACGAGCGGGAACAGCTCCTCCGCGTCCGCCAGCTGGGGCACCCACTTGGGGTGCACGAAGCTGGTCGCCTCGACCGTGGAGAGCCCGGCGGCGGCGAGCCGCCGGATGAACTCCGCCTTCACCTCGGTCGGAACGGCGCCCTTCTCGTTCTGCAGGCCGTCGCGCGCGCCGACCTCGTGGATCCGCACCCGGGCCGGCAGCGCGGGATCGGGCACGGCCATGGGCAGTCCAGCGGCGGTCATGCGCCCTCCTCCTCGCGGGGCGTCACCACGGCCAGGATCTGGTCCATGGCGACGGTCGAACCGGGCGTGACGTCCAGCTCGGTGACGGTGCCGGCGTGCGGCGCGGAGATGACGTGCTCCATCTTCATCGCCTCGACGACCAGCAGACTCTGCCCGGCCTCGACCTCGTCCCCGACGGCCACCTTGACGACGGTCACGGTCCCCGGCATGGGTGCGGCGAGCGTGTCGGCGCCCCCGTGCCGGGCGCCGGACAGCGCGGCGGCGACGGGGTCGTGGTCCATGACGTGCCAGGAGTCGCCGTCGCGGCCCAGCCAGTCCTCGGCCCGGTGGAAGCGGTGGACGATGCCGTCCACCGTGACCGTCACCGAGGAGCCGGTGACCCGGGCGCCGGCCGGCGCCTCGGCCATGACGGGTTCGAGTCCCGCCGCCCGCACGGGGAAGGGGAGCGGGGCGGGGCTGCCGCCCAGGCGCCAGCCGCTCGGCACCGAGAACGGGTCGGTCCAGCCGTCCCGGGGTGCCGGAGCCAGCCCCGCGAGCCGTACGGCCGCCGCCGCCGCGTACACCTCCTCCGGGACGCCCTCCGGGACCAGGCTCTCCGCGTCCCGCTCCACCAGACCGGTGTCCAGGGCGCCGGAGACGACGTCCGGGTGGGCCAGCAGGCGCCGCAGGAAGCCTGCGTTCGTCGGGACTCCCAGGGTCACCGTGTCCGCCAGGGCCGCGCGCAGGCGGCGCAGGGCCGTCGGACGGTCCTCCGCGTGGACGATGACCTTCGACAGCATCGGGTCGTAGAGGGACGAGACCTCCGTACCCTCCGAGAGGCCCGAGTCCGTGCGGACGCCGTCGCCCGCGGGCTCGTTCAGGGCCAGGACCGTGCCGCCCGACGGCAGGAAGCCCCGGGACGGGTCCTCCGCGCAGATCCGCGCCTCGATCGCCCAGCCCGTGAGGGTGATGTCCTCCTGCGCGAAGGGCAGCGGCTCGCCGGCGGCCACCCTCAGCTGCCACTCCACCAGGTCCACGCCGGTGATCAGTTCGGTGACCGGGTGCTCCACCTGGAGGCGGGTGTTCATCTCCATGAAGTAGTACGAGGACGGGTCGCCGCCGGGCACGATGAACTCGACCGTGCCCGCGCCCACATACCCGCAGGACCGCGCCGCCTCGACCGCCGCCGCGCCCATCGACGCCCGGATCTCCGGAGTCAGCAGGACGCTCGGCGCCTCCTCGATGATCTTCTGGTGGCGGCGCTGGAGCGAGCACTCGCGCTCGCCCAGGTGGATCACGTTGCCGTGGGCGTCCGCCAGGACCTGGATCTCGATGTGCCGGGGCCGGTCGATCCACCGCTCCACGAGCAGCGTGTCGTCGCCGAAGGAGGCACGGGCCTCGCGACGCGCGGACGCGATCTCCTCCGTCAGCGTCGACAGGTCGCGGACCAGCCGCATGCCCTTGCCGCCGCCGCCGGCGCTCGGCTTGAGCAGCACCGGTGCGCCCAACTCGCGTGCCGCGACCTCCAGCTCGGGGTCGGCCGCGCCGGGGACGACGGGGACACCCGCCGTCTTCACGGTCTCCTTCGCCCTGATCTTGTCGCCCATCAGGGAGATCGCCGAGGCGGGCGGGCCGATGAAGACGAGCCCGGCGTCCGCGCACGCCTGCGCGAATCCCGCGTTCTCCGCGAGGAAGCCGTATCCGGGGTGCACCGCCTGCGCGCCCGTGCGGCGGGCCGCGTCGAGGAGCGCCTCCACCGACAGGTACGACTCCGAGGCCGGCGGCGGGCCGATCCGTACCGCCGTGTCCGCCTCCCGTACGTGCCGGGCGTCGGCGTCCGCGTCGCTGTACACCGCGACCGAACGCACACCGAGCTCCCGCAGCGTGCGGATGACCCGGACCGCGATCTCGCCGCGATTCGCGACGAGCACTGTGTCGAACATGGACGTCCTCACACCCTCACATCCGGAAGACGCCGAACTGGGGGTCTCCCAGGGGCGCGTTGGCACAGGCGGTCAGGGCGAGTCCGAGGACCTGCCGGGTCTCCAACGGGTCGATGACACCGTCGTCCCAGAGCCGGGCGCTCGCGTAGTAGGCGCTGCCCTGGGTCTCGTACTGCTCGCGGATCGGGGCCTTGAAGGCCTCCTCGTCCTCCGCGCTCCACCCGTCGCCGAGCTGGTCGCGCTTGACGGTCGCGAGGACGGACGCGGCCTGCTCGCCGCCCATGACCGAGATCTTGGCGTTCGGCCACATCCACAGGAAGCGCGGCGAGTACGCCCGGCCGCACATCGAGTAGTTGCCCGCGCCGTACGAACCGCCGACGACGACCGTCAGCTTCGGGACCCGGGTGGTGGCCACGGCCGTCACCATCTTGGCGCCGTGCTTGGCGATGCCGCCGTGCTCGTACGCCTTGCCGACCATGAAGCCGGTGATGTTCTGCAGGAAGACCAGCGGGATGCCGCGCTGGTCGCACAGTTCGATGAAGTGCGCGCCCTTCTGGGCGGACTCGGCGAACAGGATGCCGTTGTTGGCGACGATGCCGACCGGGTGCCCGTGGATCCGGGCGAAGCCGGTGATCAGGGTCTGCCCGTACTCGGACTTGAACTCCTGGAAGCGGGAGCCGTCCACGACCCGGGCGATGACCTCGCGCACGTCGTAGGGGGTACGGGAGTCCACCGGCACCGCGCCGTACAGCCCGGCCGGATCCACCTTCGGCTCCTCGACCGGCTCGACCGACCAGGGCAGCGGGCCCCGCTCGGGGAGCGTCGCGACGATGTTCCGGACGATCCGCAGCGCGTGCGCGTCGTCCTCGGCGAGGTGGTCGGTGACGCCGGAGATCCGCGAGTGGACCTCGCCGCCGCCCAGCTCCTCCGCCGTGACGACCTCACCGGTGGCCGCCTTCACCAGCGGCGGACCGCCGAGGAAGATCGTGCCCTGGTTCCGGACGATCACGGCCTCGTCGCTCATCGCCGGCACGTACGCGCCACCGGCCGTGCACGAGCCGAGGACCGCCGCGATCTGCGGGATGCCCGCGCCGGACATCCGGGCCTGGTTGTAGAAGATCCGGCCGAAGTGCTCCCGGTCGGGGAAGACCTCGTCCTGCATCGGCAGGAACGCGCCGCCCGAGTCGACCAGGTAGAGGCAGGGGAGACGGTTCTCCAGCGCCACCTCCTGGGCCCGAAGGTGCTTCTTCACCGTCATCGGGTAGTACGTGCCGCCCTTGACCGTCGCGTCGTTGGCGACGATCACGCACTCGCGGCCCGAGACCCGACCGATGCCCGCGATGACGCCGGCGGCCGGGGCCGCGTCGCCGTACATCCCGTTCGCCGCGAGCGGCGCCAGCTCCAGGAAGGGGGAGCCGGGGTCGAGGAGGGTGTCCACCCGGTCCCTCGGCAGCAGCTTCCCGCGCGCGGTGTGCCGGGCGCGGGACTTCTCACCGCCGCCCAGCGCCGCCGCCGCGAGCTTGGCGCGCAGGACGGCCGCCAGCTCGTGGTGCGCCGCCTCGTTCGCCTGCCAGGCCGGCGATGCGGGATCCGCCGCACTCGCCAGCACAGGTGCCTGCTGCATCCCTCGAGCTCCCTTGCTCGGTTAATGAGCGTTAACGTATGCCGTTCAGGTTAACGACCGCTAACCGGGTTGTCTAGAATCGAATCCATGACCACGACCCCGGCCGCGACGCGGACCGCCACCGGCAGGACCGACGCCCCGACGCGGCGCCGGCAGATCCTCAAGGAGGCCGCCCGCCTCTTCGCCGAGCGCGGTTTCCACGGTGTGGGCGTGGACGAGATAGGGGCGGCCGTCGGCATCAGCGGCCCCGGCCTCTACCGTCACTTCCCCGGCAAGGACGCGATGCTCGCCGAGCTCCTCGTCGGCATCAGCGAGCGGCTCCTCGACGGCGGCAGGCTGCGGGTCGGCGAGAGCACGGGCGACCCCGAGGCCCTCCTCGGTGCCCTCATCGACGGCCACATCGACTTCGCCCTCGACGACCGGCCGCTGATCACCCTCCACGACCGTGAGCTGGACCGCCTCAAGGACGAGGACCGCAAGCGGGTGCGGCAGCTCCAGCGGCAGTACGTGGAGCTGTGGGTGACGGTGGTCCGCGAGCTGTACCCGGACGCGGGGGAGTCGGAGTCGCGGACGGCGGTCCACGCGGTGTTCGGCCTGCTCAACTCGACGCCGCACCTCGACGCGGTGGGGCGCCGGTCGATGGAGGACCTTCTCCGGCGCCTGGCCCACGGAGCCTTCGGGGCCCTCGAAGGCGAGTGACCGCCGGTGCCCCGGCGGGTCCAGGGGACGGAACGATTGCCCACAACGGCGGGCCGTCGTCCAGAATGAGCCCCATGCCGATACTCAGCCGCCCCGCCCTCGTCGAGCACCTCGTCCGCAGCCGGATCGCGGGAGACGTCGCCACCCCGCGCGACAACAACCTCTCCCACTACCGCAAGCTCGCCAACGGCGACCGGCACTACTGGCTCGGCCTGGAGCTCGGCGACCGCTGGACCGACGAGCAGGACGTGCTCGCCGTGATGGCCGAGCGCTGCGGCGTCATCGACGATCCGGCCCACCGGGCCGGCCAGGACACCATCGACCCCGAACTCACCGTCGACGGCCTGGAGCGGATGGCCGCCCGGCTGCGCAAGGCCGCCGCCGGCAAGGAGCGGGTCCTCTTCGCGACCGGCCACCCCGGCGCGCTGATCGACGTGCACAGCCGGGTCGCCGCCGGGCTGCGCGCCCAGGGCTGCGACATCGTGAAGATCCCCGGTGGGCTCGTCGCCGACGAGGGGTACGTCGTGCAGTTCGCCGACGTCGCCGTCTTCGAGCGGGGCGCGAGCCTCTGGCACACCCACTCCCCGGAGCCGATGAACGCGATCCTCGACGCGCTCGGCGAGGACGGACGGCCCGATCTGGTGATCGCGGACCACGGCTGGGCCGGGCGGGCGGGTCAGCGGGGGATCGACTCCGTCGGGTACGCCGACTGCAACGACCCCGCCCTCTTCATCGGCGAGGCCGAGGGCACGATGCAGGTCACGATCCCGCTGGACGACCACGTCCTGGACCCGCGCTTCTACGAGCCGATGACGGCGTACACCCTGAACGCGGCGGGCCTCGCCTGACGGGCCCGGCGCCGCCGGACCGGGGCGCGGGACCGGAAGACGGGAACGCCCCGCGCCGAGATGGCGCGGGGCGTCCGTGTCGGGGTGCCTTCCCCTGCGGTGAGGGGATCAGAAGACGACGGGGGCGGGGGTGTCGTACGGGGAGCTGTACGGCGAGACGACGTCGAGGTGCGTTCCGCGCCCGAACGGGGCCTTCCAGTCACCGGTGCCCTTGTAGACGTGGAGCAGCGTGGACTGCGGGGATCCGCTCTCCGCGATCAGGTCCGCCCGGCCGTCCCGGTCCACATCGCCGACGTTGACGATGTGCCGGAACTGGCCCCACCCGCCGCCGACCTTGGTGCGCGGCGCGAACGTGCCGTCCCCCTTGCCGAGGTACAGCCACAGCGCGCCGTCCCGGTCGCGGGCGAGGAGATCGCCGGACTTCGCACCGCCGATGTCGCCCGGGGCGGTGAGCAGGTCGTACGTGTTCCATCCGCCGCCGACGCGGACGCGCGCCTCGAACGGCTTGGCGGCGTCGCCGGTGGCCTTGTACAGCCACAGCACACCCGCCGTGTCGGTGGCGACGAGGTCGGGGCGGCCGTCGCCGGTCAGGTCGGAGCCCGCCGCGAGCGTCGAGTACACGCCCCAGCCGGAGCCGATCCTGACCCGCGGCGAAAGCGAGTGGCCCGTGCCCGAGTAGAGCCACAGCACGCCCTCCTTGTCGCGGGCGACGACATCCGCGTAAGGGGTCGCGTCGAGGTTCCCCGCGGACAGCAGCCGGTCGTACACGGACCAGCCGCCGCCCCGCTCGGTCCGCTCCCACGTCTTGTCCGGCGCCGCGACGAACTGCCGGACGTCGTACGAGGCGAGGCGGCCCGAACTGTCGCGGACGAGCAGGTCCGGGGAGCCGCTGTCCGAGTAGTCGTGCGGGGCGATGCCGCTGTCGACCTGGAGGGTGCCGTTCCGCGTGACCGACCCGCCGATGCCGTTGAGCGGCGAGACGTCGACCTGCCACGCGTAGGCGCCGTTGTACGCGGCGGTCCCGTTCGCGAAGGTCCCGTCCCAGGTGAACGCGGCTTCGGTGGCCGTCCCCAGGAGGTCCTTGCCGACCGTCCAGGTCTTGCCCGTCGCCTTGTGCGTCAGCTTGAGGCTCACCTTCACGTCGCCCCGGTTGAGCTTCCAGCGCAGCTCCGCCGTGGACCCGGCCGTGCCGAAGCCGGCGGTGGCGGGCACCTGCTCGTCCACGACCGAGACGGGCGTCCGCACGCCGTCGGTCGCCACCTGGGTCACGGCCGGCCGGCCGTCACCGTCGGAAGCGATCCGGTACAGGCCCTTGCCGTGCTCCGCGGTGCTGCCCTCCGCCAGCAGCTCGTCGCCGGACGCCGACACGACCCCCAGGCCGCCGAGAAGACCGGTGGTCGTGCCGTCCTTGAGGGAGACGGCCGACAGGTCCTTGCCGGACAGGCCGAAGACGACCCACTCCCCGAGCAGGGAGACCGGAACGTAGAAGCCGCCGTCGGTCTCGAAGGTGGTGTGCCGCGTCGTCCCCGCCGCACCCCGGAGGGCCGTCACCAGGGTGACGGAGCCGTCGGCGTTGCTCTCGGCCCACGCCAGGTGGGTGGCCGAGACCGCGATCTCGGACGAGTGGTAGAGCCTGGGCACGGCCCGGTCCTCGACGACCTTCGCCGTGGCGAGGTCGACGACGGCGAGGTGCTCCACGTCCGCGACCTCGTACCGGACGGCGAGGGCGCCGGAGGGGGAGTACCTGAGGTCCCGGATCTCCGCATCTGCGGGAAGGCCCTGCACCTGGCGGTGCACGACGGAGCTCCCGGGCTTGGAGACGAGGTGGAGGCTGTTGCGGCCGCGGACCATCACGAGGGTGTCCCTCGCGACCTGCCACAGTTCCGCCCCCTCACCGACCGAGGTGGTGTCGATGTCGAGGGACGGGCCACCCGCCATGTCCAGGAGCCGGTAGCTGCTTCCCCCCGTCTGCACCGCGACGAGGTCGCTGTCCGTGGCCGCCGTGGGGTTGGCGAAGTCGGGGGCGCCCTTGGGCAGGGTGGTCGCGGACCCGGTCGCGGACCGGCGCCACTGCCAGGTGGTGTTCACGCCGTCGTGGGACCGGACAAAGGTCACGAAGCCTGTGGAGCCGGCGCCGTACAGCGCCTCGCCGGAGGCGAGGGCGAAGGGCTCCGTCTGCTGCTCCGCCGCGGCGGTGGTGGGGGGGGGGGGGGGGGGGGGGGGGGGGGGGGGGGGGGGGGGCGGGGCGGGGGGGGGGGGGGGGGGGGGGGGGAGGGGGGACGAGACGGTTCGGCCGGCCGGGCTGAGGTACTTCAAGAGGCTTCCTCCGGGCTGTGGTTGGGGCGTTCCTACGCCACAACCACTGGACCCACGGCAGCCGTGCAAGGTTGTACGTCATTCGGAAAGAAGATCGATTTCGTCAGATCGGGCCCGGATCGGAGGGCCGCCGGTCCCGGCGCTGCTCCACGCCCGGCGTCGGGTCCAGGTACACCCGGCGGATCGACGGGAAGCGTTCCCGGAGTTGGGCCTCCGCGTCCTCGCACGCCCACTCGACCTGCGCGGCCGACGACACGTCCCGGAAGTCGACCTTCGCCGCGATCAGCACCTCTCCGGGCCCCTGGATGAGCGTCGTCAGGTCGAGGACGTCCACGATGTGGGGGACGGAGAGCAGCTCCTCGCGGATCTCGGCCCGTACCCGCTTCGGGAGCGGCCGGCCGATGAGGAGTTCGGCGTTGGAGCGGCCCAGCACCCAGGCCACGTACACGAGCAGCGCGCCGATGAGGATCGAGGCGACGCCGTCCCAGACGCTGGAACCGGTGATCTGGACGCCGAGGAGACCGCCGGCCGCCAGCATCAGGCCGGCCAGGGCGGCGGAGTCCTCCATCACCACCGCCTTCACCGTGGTGTCGGGGGTGAGGCGGAGGTAGCGGGCGAAGGGGATCCGGGACCGCTCCGCCTCGGCCCGCATCTGCCGTACGCCGGTCCGGAGCGAGTAGCCCTCCAGGACGAAGGCGACGCCGAGCACGATGTAGGAGATCAGCGGGTCGCCCACCTCCTCGCCGTGGGCGAGGGTGTGGATGCCGTCGTAGACGGAGAAGACCGCGCCGCCCACGAAGGTCGCCACGGCCGCGAGCAGCGCCCAGACGTACCGCTCGCCCGCGTAGCCCACCGGATGGTCCTCGTCCGCCGGCTTCTCGCTCCGCTTGAGCGCGGTGAGCAGCATGACCTCGGTGACGGTGTCGGCGACCGAGTGGGCGGCCTCCGACAGCATCGCGCTGGATCCGCTGACGACTCCGGCGACGGCCTTGGCGGCGGCGATCCCCAGATTCGCCACCGCCGCCACGATCACCGTGAACGTGCTCTCACCGCTGCCCGACCGCTCTGCCATGACATCGGACGCTATGTCCGGTCGTCAGCGCGGCACGCGAACGACACCCTCCTGGATGACCGAGATCGCGAGCCTGCCGTCCTGCGTGTAGATCCGGGCCTGGCCCAGACCGCGCCCGCCGGACGCGGTCGGCGACTCCTGGTCGTACAGCAGCCATTCGTCGGCCCGGAACGGGCGGTGGAACCACATGGCGTGGTCCAGGGAGGCCCCGACGACGTCCCCGACGGCCCAGCCGCCCCGGCCGTGCGCGAGCAGGACGGAGTCGAGGAGCGTCATGTCGGAGACGTACGTGGCGAGGACGACGTGGAGGAGCGGGTCGTCGGCCAGTTTGCCGTTGGTGCGGAACCAGACCTGGGAGCGCGGCTCGCGCGGCTCCCCGACCGAGCCCCACGGCGGGACCTCGGCGTAGCGGAGGTCGACGGCCGCCCTGGCCTCGATCAGCCGGTCCGCGACCTCGCGGGGGAGGTGGCGGGGCAGCATCTCGGCCGGTGTGGGCAGCGACTCCGGGTCCGGCGCGGCCGGCATGTCCGCCTGGTGGTCGAGCCCCTCCTCGTGCGTCTGGAACGACGCCGAGAGGTGGAAGATCGGCTGCCCGTGCTGGACGGCGACGACCCGGCGGGTGGTGAAGGAGCGTCCGTCGCGGATGCGGTCGACCGTGTAGACGATCGGCGCGCCCGGGTCCCCGGGACGCAGGAAGTACGCGTGGAGCGAGTGCGCCAGGCGGTCTTCCGGGACCGTCCGCCCCGCCGCCACCAGGGCCTGGGCGGCCACCTGGCCGCCGAAGACGCGGGGGACGAGCGCGGAGCGGGACTCACCCCGGAAGATGTCCCGCTCGATCCGCTCCAGGTCGAGCAGATCGAGCAGGCCATCCAGGGCGTCGTGCGACTGCGGCACTTACAGGCCCATCGACTTCGCGATGATCGACTTCATGATCTCGCTGGTGCCGCCGTAGATGCGGTTGACGCGGTTGTCGGCGTACAGACGCGCGATCGGGTACTCGTTCATGTAGCCGTAGCCGCCGTGCAGCTGGAGGCAGCGGTCGATGACGCGGTGCGCGACCTCGGTGCAGAAGAGCTTGGCGCTCGCGGCCTCGGCCGGGGACAGCTCGCCCGCGTCCAGGGCCTCCAGGGCGCGGTCGGCCACGGCCTCGGCGGCGTCGACCTCGGCCTGGCAGGCGGCCAGCTCGAACTTGGTGTTCTGGAAGTGCGCGACCGGCTTGCCGAAGACGGTGCGGTCCTGCACGTACTCCTTGGCGAAGCGCACGGCGGCCTTGGCCTGGGCGTACGCGCCGAAGGCGATGCCCCAGCGCTCGGAGGCCAGGTTGTGGCCGAGGTAGGAGAAGCCCTTGCCCTCCTCGCCGAGGAGGTCCTCGACGGGCACCTTGACGTCGACGAAGGCCAGCTCGGCCGTGTCGGAGGTGCGCAGGCCCAGCTTGTCCAGCTTGCGGCCGATGGAGTAGCCCTCGGACTTGGTGTCCACGGCGAAGAGGGAGATGCCGAAGCGGCGGTCCTCGGCCGTCGGGGCGGACGTGCGGGCGCAGACGATCACGCGGTCGGCGTGGACGCCACCGGTGATGAAGGTCTTGGAGCCGTTGAGGACGTAGTGCGTGCCGTCCTCGGAGAGCTTGGCGGTGGTCTTCATGCCCGCGACGTCGGAGCCGGTGCCCGGCTCGGTCATCGCGAGGGCCCACATCTCCTCGCCGGTGACGAACTTCGGCAGGTAGCGCTTCTTCTGGTCGCCGGTGGCGAGCATCTTGATGTACGGCAGGGCGAGCAGCACGTGGACACCGGAGCCGCCGAACTGCACACCGGCGCGCGAGGTCTCCTCGTAGAGGACGGCCTCGAACTTGTGGGTGTCCAGGCCCGCGCCGCCGAACTCCTCGGGCACGTTGATGCCGAAGATGCCCAGCTCTCCGAGCTTCTCGTAGAACTCGCGCGGCGCCTGGCCGGCCGCGAACCACTCGTCGTAGACCGGGACGACCTCGGCCTCGATGAAGGCGCGGATGGTCTCCCGGAACGCCTCGTGGTCCTCGTTGAATACGGTACGGCGCACGAGCCGCCTCCTTCGTGTCCGGTGTCCGGTCCTGGTCCGCTTGTCTAAGCGCTTGCTCAGCCTTGCTCATCGAAGTTACCCAGCAGTCACCCGCTCTGTCCAGAGCCCTCGCCTGTGATCCAGCGCCTACCGACGACGTCGTACTCCTGGACCGGCCTCCCCTCGATCCCGCTGGTCCGGAACGGCCTCCCCGCGGCGTCCGTGATCCGGACCGTGCCCGAGCGGCCCTCCGAGCTCCACACCAGTTCCAGGTACCAGCGGCAGTCGCAGCCGGTCGTCCCGGCGGTGACGAGCAGCTCCTCGGGGTCGGCGGCGCTGACCGCGTACGGGAAGGAGACCGCCGGGAGCGTCCGGCCCTCGGAGCCGGAGGCGTCGTACCCGTCCAGCGACCGCGCCACCGGCCGCGGCCGGTCCAGGTCCACCTCGAACCGGCGAGGCGTCACCGCCCCGCCGCACCCGTCGTCCATCCGGTACGCCGACCACGGCAGCGGCTCGCCCCGCTCCACCACCCGCACGTGCAGCGCCTGGAGCACCACCGCCGCCGCGCCCTTCCCCTGCACCGAGACCCGCACCAGCGTCTCCCCGCCGTCGACGGCCCCCTGCGCCGCCGCCCAGCTCCGCGCGTCGGCCGCCTCCGGCGGGGGAGGAGGTGTGCGCTCCACGAGGTAGGTGTGCCCGCAGCCGTTCTTCCAGAGGTGCGAGGCGACCGTCCACGTCAGCGGCGCCGGGGGTTCGGCGGCCCGCTCCCGGGGCTTCCCGGGCAGGAGTACGGCTCCGAGCGTCACCGCCCCCACGACCGCCAGCGCCCCGCCGACCACGCCCACCCACCCCCACCGGCGCCTCCGACGCTCGGACGGGAGGCCCGGCACGCGCGCGTGCACGGGTTCCAGCTCGGTCTCGGGCGCCGCCCCCGGGGCCGGCGCGGGCGCGGGAGTCGGCTCCGGAGCCGGCTCCGGGCGGGGCTCCGGCGCCGATTCCGCGCCGGGTTCCGACTCCGCGCCGGGTTCCGGTGCCGGAGGGCGGCGGGCGCCGTCCGCACGGGTCCAGGCCCCCTTCAGGGCCCGCCGCTCCTCCTCGTCCGCCCCGCACAGCAGGGCGAGGCGGTCGACCACGGCGAACTCCTCCGGGACGGTCGCGCCCGAGCAGTAGCGGTGGAGGGTGGACGCACTGACACTCAGGCGCCGGCCCAGCGCCTCGTAACTGCGCCCGTCCCGCGCCTTCAGCGCGCGCACGAGCCGCGCGAACTCCTCGACGGCGGCGTCCTTCGGCATTCCATCCCCCTCGACCCTGCGTCCCACGCTTCATGTCCTTGCACGTCAGCGGGGGTGGGATGGTTCCGGGACGGGTGGCGGGCGCGGCACCGTTGCAGGCGGCGGGCGCCGGCCCGACGCTGGTGGAGCACTGACCGAACGACCCGACGGGGGATCCACCACCATGAACAAGCTCCGTACCGCATTCGCCACCGCCGCCGCTGCCGCCCTGGGTCTCGCGGCCCTCGCCACCGCCCCGGCGCAGGCCGCCGCCCAGCCCGCCTTCCTCGCCGCCTCCCAGATGCCGCCGTCGTCGACGCCGTGGACCGCCACACCGGTCTTCACCGGCGTCCCGGAGAACGGCGGCGCCCTCTGCGCCCCGTACAAGATCCCGGCGCAGAACACCCGGTACCGCGAGTTCAGCACCGAGCTCGACACCAACGGCGTCCAGATCACCACCGTCGCCCGCACCGAGGCCGACGCCGTGAAGCTGGTCGACACCCTCCGCAAGGCCCTCGCCGGCTGCGGCCCCCTCCTTGAGCGGCAGAACCCGGGCCTGCACGCCGTCAGCGCCTCCCACGGCAAGGTCGCCGTCGAGGAGGGCGCCTGGGTCTACAGCCTGGACACCGCCGACCCGGAGATCGGCAACACCGACATCCACCTCTTCTCGGTGGGCCGTGACGGCCGGACGGTCACCTATGTCCGCTGGGGTCAGATGGGCGACCTGAAGGACGCGCCGCTGACGGCCTTCAAGGCGACGACCAAGACCGCCGTGAACAAGCTCTGGTCCTGACGCAGCGTCATCACGGCGGATGTCGCACTACTCAGAGTGACAGTCAAGTCGCAGAACACCTCCGACCGGACGATACTGGGAGGTGAACTTCCGACGTCGGCACACTCGTGATGCGAGCCGAGCTGCCCGTGCGTCGCCGGACCGCTGTCGGTCGGGGGGATCCATGTTCATTCCGAATGGTGATGCGAAAGGACGCGTCATGGAACTCGAATCCCTCCCTCTCGAATCCCTCCCCGACGAGGTCGTCGCCCAGATCGAGGTGCGGGACCGCTGGAGGCGCGCAACGGCCTCCGGCGGCCTGGAGTTCCTCGTCACCGACATCGGGAGGTGGCCACTGGGCAAGACGGTGCGCATCGCGTTCCTCGACGGGAACGACCAGCTGCACGCGGACATCGCGGGCGCGACGAAGCAGATCACCGACGCCTGCAACCTGACACTCGACTTCGGGCAGAACGGCGGCGGAACGTTCCGGCGATGGACCGAGGACGACACCGACCTCGCCGCCGAGATCCGGGTCAGCTTCGACCTGCCGGGCTTCTTCTCCCTGGTGGGCACCGACAGCACGGACAGCGCCATCGGTGCGGGAGGAGGCCCGGTCGGAGGAAACCCCGGCCAGCGCAGCCTGAACCTCGGGCGGTTCGTGTCGAACAGGCCCGCCCAGTGGGAGGGCACCGTGCGGCACGAGTTCCTGCACGCCCTGGGGTTCCACCACTCCCACCAGAACATGCGCGGCACCTGCGAGGGCGAGTTCCGCTGGGAGGACGAGGTCGGGTACGTCCCCACGCAGAACCCGGCCGGTGTCTTCATCGCGGACGCGGAGGGCCGGCTCCCCGGCATCTACACCTTCCTCGCGGGCGAGCCGAACAGGTGGCCCCGGGCGAAGGTGGACCACAACCTGCGCACCGTGGACACCCCGGAGCTCGTCTCCGGGCCCTTCGACACGAAGTCCGTGATGCTGTACCGGTTCCCGGAGTTCTTCTACAAGTCCACCCCCAGCAGCTGCGCGCCGGCCGGCAACGGGCAGAACCTGTCGGACGGCGACAAGCGCGGGCTCCACCTGCTGTACCCGCACACGACAGGTGCGCTGGCGGACCGTCAGGCCCGTGCCGACGCGGTCCTGGAGTCGCTCGGGGCCGGTCCCGAGGGGCTTCCCGGTGCGAACGGCGGCGACCTGGCCAAGGTGTACCGCAGCCGGGTCGAGGAACTGGCGACCGCCCAGGCCGGGGCGGCCGTCCACTGACCGGGGCCGCCCCGGGAAACCGGCCCCTCGGCGCCGCCCCTCAGCGGGACTTGAGCGCGAACCACAGCTCCATGCGCAAGTCCGGGTCGTCCAGGTCCCGGCCCAGGAGGGCGGCGCAGCGGGTGATCCGCTGACGGACGGTGTTGCGGTGGATGTCCATCGCGACGGCCGTCCGGTCCCAGCTGCCGTGCAGCGAGAGCCACACCCGCAGGGTCTCGGCGAGTGGTCCGGTCAGCGGGGCGAGGAGGGCGCGCGCGTGGGCGTCGGCCTCGTCGGGGTCCACCAGGGCGGCGATCCCGCCCGGGCGGTGCCGCACGAGGTCCGCCCCGGTCGCCTCCGCCCGCCGCAGGGCCCGCGCCGCCTGCGCGTCGGCCGCCGCGAGCTCGTCGGCCTCGACGGGGGCGCTCACCCCCAGCGTCCAGCCGGACTGGGCGGTGACCGGGGAGGCGGCGGGCAGAAGCAGGTGTACGGGGCCGGGCGCGGCCCCCGGAGCCGTACCGCCCGGGCCCGTCGCACCGGGTGCCGTGCCGCCCGGGCCCGTCGCACCGGGAGCCGTGCCGCTCGCGCCCGACGCCCCCGGAGTCGTACCGCCCGCGTCCATCAGCGGTGTGCCCAGGGCCGCCGCCAGGCTCGCCGCCGCGAACGGGGTGCCGTCGCCGCCCGAGGCGTGGACCACCGTCCACGGGCCCGGGCCCAGGGCGTCCGCGATCTCCGCCGGGGCCGCGCCGAGCAGGAGCCGGACCAGGGCCCCGTCCCGTACGGTCGCGTCCGCGCCCCGGTGAGGGGCCGTCAGCAGGGACAGCAGGACGACCGCGACCCCCGCGATCGTGTGGTCCCCGGGGCCGCGCCGCTCCGTCGCCACCCCGAGCGTCAGCCCGTCCCCGCCGCCGAGGGCGTACGCGGCGAGCCGGAGCCCGCCGCCGTCCCCGCTCGCCGAGGCCGGGCCGCCCGGGCGCGGTCCGAGGACGCCCGCGAGCTCCCGCAGCGCCCGGGCCGCCTCCGCCGGCACCTCCCGGCCGGCCGCCACCGACTCCGTACCGTCCGCCGCGAAGAGCACCGCCCGTCCCCCGAGCCGTGAGGCGAGCGCGCCGAGCACCGCCGGGACCGGGGCCGGCCGGGCCGCGGCCGCCGCCAGGGACTGCTGCGCCTCCGTCACCCGGCGGAGCTCGTACAGCCGGGCCTCCGCCATCAGCCGCCACAGCGCCCGCGCCACCGCTGTGAACGGGGTCCTCGGCGGCACCTCGACCAGCGGCAGACGGTGCCGGGCGCAGGCCTCGACGAGCTCCGCGGGGACCGTGTCGTACACCGGCGTCACGCCGAAGGCGAGCGCCGCCGCCCCCGCCTCCACCACCCGCTCCACGTAGTGCGCCGGATCGGTGAGCTGCACGCCCGCCGTCATGAGCAGCTCGCCGCCGAGGAGGTACGGATACGGGTCGGCCATCTCCGAGGTGTGCACCCAGTGGATCGAGACGTCCTCGGGACCGGCGAGCAGCCGCAGTCCGAGGTCCCGTCGGGCGAGCAGCGCGGTGAGCGAGACCGGCGGCGCGGGCGGGGTGGCGGCGGGCTCGGCGGAGGTCATGGTCATGGGCCCTTCGTACATCCCCCGCCCGGTCGGTGGAGGAAACGTACACTTCATCGCCGCTTTCCGGCCACCTACTGTCGTGGCATCCGGAGGCCGCGGGTACGGGCGGATGTCCCCGCGATCAGCTTCCGGTCACTCCCCTGCACGACACGCCACCGAGGTGAACGAAGGAGGCCCCATGGCCGTCGACTACACAGTGATCGCCCTGTACCTGGCCGGCATGCTCGCGATGGGCTGGTGGGGCATGCGCCGCGCCAAGTCCAAGAGCGAGTTCCTGGTCGCCGGGCGCCGCCTCGGTCCCTGGATGTACTCCGGCACGATGGCCGCCATCGTCCTCGGCGGCGCCTCCACCATCGGCGGCGTGGGCCTCGGCTACAAGTACGGACTCTCGGGCGCCTGGATGGTCTTCGCCATCGGCCTGGGCCTGCTCGCGCTGAGCATCTTCTTCTCCGCCCGGATCGCCCGGCTGAAGGTCTACACCGTCTCCGAGATGCTCGACCTGCGCTACGGCGGCAGGGCCGGCGTCATCTCGGGCGTCGTCATGTGGGCGTACACCCTGATGCTCGCGGTCACCTCGACCATCGCCTACGCCACGATCTTCGACGTCCTCTTCGACCTGCCCCGGACCCTCGCGATCGTCCTCGGCGGCACCATCGTCGTCGCCTACTCGACGCTCGGCGGCATGTGGTCCATCACCATCACCGACATGGTGCAGTTCGTGGTGAAGACCGTCGGCGTGTTGCTCCTGCTGCTGCCGATCGCCGTCGTCAAGGCGGGCGGCTTCGCCGAGATGAAGGCCGCGCTGCCCACCTCGTACTTCGAGCCGCTCGGCATCGGCGGCGAGACGATCTTCACGTACGTGCTGATCTACACCTTCGGCATGCTCATCGGCCAGGACATCTGGCAGCGGGTCTTCACCGCCCGCACCGACAAGGTCGCCAAGTGGGGCGGCACCGTCGCCGGCACCTACTGTCTCGCCTACGCCCTGGCCGGAGCCGTCATCGGCACCGCGGCGAAGGTGCTCTACCCGAACCTGCCCAGCGCCGACGACGCCTTCGCCACCATCGTCAAGGACGAGCTGCCGATGGGTGTCCGGGGTCTCGTCCTCGCCGCCGCCCTCGCCGCCGTCATGTCGACCTCCTCGGGCGCGCTGATCGCCTGCGCCACCGTCGCCAACAACGACATCTGGTCGCGTCTCCGGGGCAAGGTCACCGGGGACGGCGCGGGCGAGGCGAGCGATCACGACGAGGTGAAGGGCAACCGTGTCTTCATCCTCATCATGGGCATCGCCGTCATCCTCATCGCCATCGCCCTCAACGACGTCGTCCAGGCCCTCACCGTCGCCTACAACCTGCTGGTCGGCGGGCTCCTCGTGCCGATCCTCGGCGGACTGCTCTGGCGCCGCGGCACGGTCCAGGGCGCGCTCGCCGCGGTCACCGTCGGCGGCCTTGCCGTCATTGGCCTGATGTGGGCTTACGGAATCCTTGCAAATGAGCCTGTTTACTATGGTTTGTTGGCCTCGCTCGCCGCATATGTGATCGTTTCCCTGGCGACCCGCCCGACGGACGCCGCCGTGCTCGCGCACTGGCGCGCCCGCCTCGCGGGCCGGGAGACCCCCGACGCCGACCCGACGCCGGAGACCGTGCCGGCCGCCGCGACCGGCTGACCGCACCGAAGACTCCCGGTCGGGGCCCCGAGGCCCCGACCGGACCCCCACCGAAACACCCAGGAGGACCCGACCATGAGCAGCAGCGACCAGAACACCCCGCGCGGCCCGATCGACTCGTCCCGCATCCCGCGGTACGCCGGTCCCGCGACGTTCGCCCGGCTGCCGCGGCTCGACGAGGTCGGCACCGCCGACATCGCCGTGGTCGGCGTCCCCTTCGACAGCGGCGTCTCCTACCGCCCCGGCGCCCGCTTCGGCGGCAACGCCATCCGCGAGGCCTCCCGCCTGCTCCGCCCGTACAACCCGGCGCAGGACGCCTCCCCGTTCGCCCTCGCCCAGGTCGCGGACGCCGGCGACATCGCCGCCAACCCGTTCAACATCAACGAGGCCGTCGAGACGATCGAGGCCGCGGCGGACGACCTGCTGAACTCCGGCGCCCGCATGATGACCCTCGGCGGCGACCACACCATCGCGCTGCCGCTGCTCCGCTCCGTCGCCAAGAAGCACGGCCCCGTCGCCCTGCTCCACTTCGACGCGCACCTCGACACCTGGGACACCTACTTCGGCGCCGAGTACACCCACGGCACCCCGTTCCGCCGCGCCGTCGAGGAGGGCATCCTCGACACCGAGGCGCTCTCCCACGTCGGCACGCGCGGCCCGCTGTACGGCAAGCAGGACCTCACCGACGACGAGAAGATGGGCTTCGGCATCGTCACCTCGGCGGACATCTACCGCCGCGGTGCCGACGAGGTCGCCGACCAGCTCCGCCAGCGCATCGGCGACCGCCCGCTGTACATCTCCATCGACATCGACTGCCTCGACCCGGCCCACGCGCCCGGCACCGGCACCCCGGAGGCGGGCGGCATGACCTCCCGCGAGCTCCTGGAGATCCTCCGCGGCCTCTCCTCCTGCAACCTGGTGTCGGCGGACGTCGTCGAGGTCGCCCCGGCCTACGACCACGCCGAGATCACCGCCGTCGCCGCCTCCCACACCGCGTACGAACTCACGACGATCATGTCCCGCCAGATCGCCGAGAGCCGCGCCGCGAAGTAGGACCCCGGCCGGGCGCGGCCTGCGCCGCGCCCGGCCGTTGTCGCAGGTCGTGCCCACCGGCCCGCACCCGACCACCGAGCCACGCCAAGGGACCCCATGACTCACGACCACGACCTGGTCCTGCGCCCCACCGCCGCGCAGACGGAGGCCGCGCTCGCCCCGCCCGCCGGGCGCAACGGCGGCGACCTCGTCGTCGAGACCCTCACCGGCCTCGGCGCCACCACCGTCTTCGGCCTCCCCGGCCAGCACGCCCTGGGCATGTTCGACGCCCTGCGCCGCTCCTCCCTCCGGTACGTCGGCCTCCGCGTCGAGAACAACGCGGGCTTCGCCGCCGACGCGTACGGCCGGATCACCGGCGAGGCGGCCCCGCTGCTGCTCTCCACCGGCCCCGGCGCGCTCATGTCGCTCGCCGCGCTCCAGGAGGCCGCCGCCGCCTCCGCGCCCGTCCTCGCGATCGGCAGCCAGATCCCGGTGGCCGGTCTCGGCGGCGGCCGGCACGGCTACCTGCACGAGCTGCGCGACCAGCAGGCGTCCTTCCGGGACATCGTGAAGTCGGTCCACACCGTCCGTACGCAGTCCCAGATCCCGTCGGCCATCGCCGCGGCCTGGGAGTCGGCGCTCACCGCCCCGCACGGGCCGGTCTGGGTGGAGATCCCGCAGGACGTGCTCCTCGCGGAGACCTCCCTGCCGGTGGTGACGGCGATGGACGCGACGCCCGAGGACGTCGCGCCGCGTCCCGAGCTGACGGCGGTCGCCGCGCACCTCCTGGCGAACGCCGAGCGCCCGGCGATCATCGCGGGCGGCGGGGTCGTCCGCTCCGACGCCTCGGGCAAGCTGCTCGCGCTCGCGGAGCGGCTCGACATCCCCGTGGTGACGACCTTCGGCGGCAAGGGCGCCTTCCCCTGGGAGCACCCGCTGTCGCTGCAGTCCTGGCTGGAGGACCGGCACACCACCGACTTCCTGGAGGACGCGGACGTCCTGCTCGTCGTCGGCTCGGGGCTCGGGGAGCTGTCCTCGAACTACCACACGTTCGCGCCGCGCGGCCGGGTGATCCAGATCGAGGCGGACGCCGGGAAGCTGGAGTCCAACCACCCGGCGCTCGGCATCCACGCGGACGCCCGGCTCGCGCTCCAGGCACTCCTGGAGACGGCGCCGGAACGCCGGGACGCCACCGCTCCCGAGCGGGTCTCGGTCGTCCTGACGAAGGTCCGCGACCGGATCGCGGCGCAGGACCTGGGCCTGGAGCAGCGGGTCGTCGCGGCGGTACGGAAGGCGCTCCCGGACCGGTCCCCGAGCTTCTGGGACATGACGATCCTGGCGTACTGGGCGTGGTCGGCCTTCGACGCGAAGCACCCGAACACGATGCACTCCGCGCAGGGGGCGGGCGGCCTCGGCTACGGCTTCCCCGCCGCCCTCGGCGCGGCGGCGGCCGACCCGAGCCACCCGGTCCTCGCGGTCTCCGGCGACGGCGGCGCGATGTACTCGATCGCGGAGCTGGCGACGGCGAGGCAGTACGGCCTCGACGTGACGTGGCTGATCGTGGACGACGGCGGCTACGGCATCCTGCGCGAGTACATGACGGGGGCGTTCGGCGAGGCCACCGGCACGGAGCTGGCCCGCCCGGACTTCGTGGCACTGGCGGAGTCCTTCGGCGTCCCGGCGACCCTGACGACCCCGGAATCCCTGGCGGCGGACCTCGCGAAGTCCCTCGCGACCCCGGGCCCCTCGGTGGTCGTCCTCCCGGCCCTCCTGAGGATGTTCGAGCCGACGCACCTCTGACGGCGCCGAGCCGGTGGCCCGGACCCGGAAGGGCCGGGCCGCCGGGGCCGCTCCCCGGAAGGGCCGGGCCACCGGGGCCGCTCACCCGGAAGGGCCGGGCCGGCCGCTCACCCGACGAGTCCCTCCCACGCCTTCCGGTACACGGCGAGCCGCGCCTCGTACCCCTGCCGGAACTCCTTCGCCTGGTTCTGGTCCAGCCCGTTCCGGGACGCCCGGCGTGCGGGTATCAGCCCGACCGCGTCGGCCATGACCACCACGGCCGCGTCGGCGACGGTCCCGCCCCGCTCCCGGGCGAGGAACGCCTGCTGCCCGGACTCGCCCAGGAGCTGCCAGCAGATGTTGCGGGGGTTCTCCGCGGTCCGCTCCAGCTGCCGGGCCGGCACCGGCTCGACCCGCCCGGCCTCCGCCAGCCCTTTGATCGTGAGCAGCGCCGCGTACAGCTGCCCCCACCCGTACGGCCTGCCGTCCTCGACCCGTGCCACGTACGCCCCTTTCGCCTCACCCACGGGCCGGCTCGACGACGGCCCCCGGATTCCCTACCCACCGCCACAACCCTTCCCGCCTCGCGCGGGTCTTTCTCCGCGGAGGCCCGAGGTCCTTGTGGACCCGTGGGGCGTGGGGTGAGGGAGGGGCGGGGGCCATGGACACGGTGCGCAGGGCGCTGAAGAAGACCGGGGAATTCGTGATCGAGCTCGTGGGGGAGGTCGTCGGCGAGGCGATCCTCACCCTGCTCGCCGTCGCGCTGCTCGGCGGGCTCGGGTTCGTCGCCTATCTGAGCTGGTCCTTCAGCCCCCGGCTGACCCTCGGGGGCGCCGGGCTCCTGAGTCTGCTCCTCGCCCACGGAGCCTGGGCCAGGTTCCGCGACCCCGCGCGGGCCGGCCGCGGGCGGCGGCTGGCCGCCGTGACGAGTGCCGTCTTCACCTGCACCGCCGTGACCGCCGTGTTCCTCCTGCTCTACGGCACCGTCTGAACCGGCCGACCGGGCCCCGGGTCCCGTCGTCGATCTCCGGCTGCCTGCGGCGACGAGACCCGGGTCCGGAGACCGGACCCCGTCCCCGGTTTGTTGCGGCGGGATGAAATCGCAGCCCACCCGTGTTGGGGCTTCCGGTAGAGCAGGACGAACGGGAGGCCACTCGTGGCGGCGGTCGGGGAAAAACAGCAGGGCTGGGCACGCAGGCTCGCCGGGTACGCGTGGCGTTACAAGGCGAACACGTTGCTCGCGCTCGGGTCCTCGCTGGTCGGCATGGCCGTGCTCGCCCTCGTGCCGCTGGTCACCAAGGTGATCATCGACGACGTCATCGGGACGAAGACCCGGGACCTCTCCGTCTGGACCGGCCTCCTCATCGGCGCCGCCGTCCTCGTCTACGCCCTCACCTACGTCCGCCGCTACTACGGCGGCCGCCTCGCCCTCGACGTCCAGCACGACCTGCGGACCGACATGTACGCCACCATCACCCGGCTCGACGGGCGACGGCAGGACGAGCTGTCGACCGGGCAGGTCATCGGGCGGGCCACCAGCGACCTCCAGCTGATCCAGGGCCTTCTCTTCATGCTCCCGATGACCGTCGGGAACATCCTGCTCTTCCTGATCTCGCTCGGCGTCATGGCCTGGCTGTCCCTCCCGCTCACCCTCGTCGCCCTCGCCGTCGCCCCCGCGCTCTGGTTCATCGCCAAGCGCAGCCGTACCCGCCTCCACCCCGCCACCTGGCACGCGCAGCAGCAGGCCGCGGCCGTCGCCGGGGTCGTCGACGGGGCCGTGACCGGCGTCCGGGTCGTCAAGGGCTTCGGCCAGGAGGACCAGGAGACCGGCAAGATCCGTGAGGCAGGGCGGAAGCTGTTCGCCGGCCGGCTGCGGACGATCCGCCTGAACTCGCGGTACACCCCGGCCCTCCAGGCCGTCCCCGCCCTCGGCCAGGTCGCCGTCCTCGCCCTCGGCGGCTGGCTCGCCTACCGCGGCCAGATCACCCTCGGCACCTTCGTCGCCTTCTCCGCCTACCTGGCCTCCCTCGTCGGCCCGGTCCGGATGCTCGCCATGGTCCTCACCGTCGGCCAGCAGGCCCGCGCCGGCGTCGAGCGGGTCCTCGACCTCGTCGACACCGAGCCCGTCATCAAGGACGGGACCAGGGAACTGCCCGCCGACGCGCCCGCCACCGTCGAGTTCGACGACGTCTCGTTCGGGTACGAGGACGCCCACGGCAGGACCAGCCCCGTCCTCGACGGGTTCTCGCTCGAGATCCGGGCCGGCGAGACCGTCGCCGTCGTCGGCGCCTCCGGTTCCGGCAAGTCCACCGTCTCCCTCCTCCTCCCGCGCTTCTACGACGTCACCCGCGGCGCCGTCCTCGTCGGCGGCCACGACGTCCGCGAGCTCACCCTGGACTCGCTGCGCGCCGCGATCGGCCTCGTCCCCGAGGACTCCTTCCTCTTCTCCGACACCGTCCGCGCCAACATCGCGTACGGCCTCCCGGACGCCACACAGGCGCAGATCGAGGCCGCCGCCCGCGCCGCCCAGGCGGACCGTTTCATCGCCGAGCTGCCCGACGGGTACGACACCAAGGTCGGCGAGCACGGACTGACCCTCTCCGGCGGCCAGCGCCAGCGCGTCGCCCTCGCCCGCGCGATCCTCACCGACCCCCGGCTGCTCCTCCTCGACGACGCCACCTCCGCCGTCGACGCCAAGGTCGAGCACGAGATCCACGAGGCCCTGAAGTCGGTGATGGCGGGCCGTACGACCCTGCTCATCGCGCACCGCCGCTCCACCCTCGGTCTCGCCGACCGCATCGCCGTCCTGGAGAACGGCCGGCTCGCCGACATCGGCACCCACGCCGAGCTGGAGGAGCGCTCCCCGCTCTTCCGCCGCCTCCTCACCGACCCCGACGAGCTGGGCGCCGTCTCGCCCGGCCACCTCACCCCGGCCGAACTCCCCGAGGACCGCACCCTGCGGGCCGAACTGGACGCCGAGTTCGACGCCGAGCGCGGCCTCACCCCCACCCTGTGGGTACGGGACGAGAGCACCGACCGGGAGAGCGACGCACCCGGGGCCACCCCCGAGCTGCTCGCCGCCGTCGAGGCCCTGCCGCCCGCCGACGACACCCCCGGCATCGACGAGGCCCGCGCCGTCTCGCCCGAGGAGAGCTACGGTCTGCGCCGGCTGCTCCGCGGCTTCGGCGCCCCGCTGCTCATCAGCCTCGGCCTGGTCGCCCTCGACGCGGGCGCCGGCCTGCTGCTCCCGGTCCTGATCCGGCACGGCATCGACGAGGGCGTGAACCGGCTCGCGATCGGCGCCGTCTGGGCGGCCTCCGCGCTCGGCCTGGTCACCGTGCTCGTGCAATGGGTCGCGCAGACCGCCGAGACCCGGATGACCGGCCGCACCGGCGAGCGCGTCCTCTACGCGCTGCGCCTGAAGATCTTCGCCCAGCTCCAGCGCCTCGGCCTCGACTACTACGAGCGCGAGCTCACCGGCCGGATCATGACCAGGATGACCACGGACGTGGACGCCCTGTCGACGTTCCTGCAGACGGGTCTGGTCACCGCGTTCGTCTCCGTCGTGACCTTCTTCGGGATCATGGTCGCGCTGCTGGTGCTCGACCTCCAGCTCGCCCTGGTGGTCTTCGCGACCCTGCCGGTCCTCGCCGTCGCCACGTACTACTTCCGCCGCTCCAGCGTGAAGGCGTACGAGCTGGCCCGCGAGCGGATCAGCGTCGTCAACGCCGACCTTCAGGAGTCCGTCTCCGGCCTCCGGATCGTGCAGGCCTTCCGCCGCGAGCGGTCCGGCGCGGCCCGGTTCGCCGAGCGCAGCGACCACTACCGCGAGGCGCGCGTCCGCGGCCAGTGGCTGATCTCCATCTACTTCCCGTTCGTCACCCTGCTGTCCTCGGTGGCCGCCGCCGCCGTCATGATCGTCGGCGCGAACCGCATCGAGGGCGGCACCCTCACCACCGGTGCGCTCGTCGCCTACCTCCTCTACATCGACCTGTTCTTCGCCCCCGTGCAGCAGCTCTCGCAGGTCTTCGACGGCTACCAGCAGGCGGCCGTCTCGCTGAAGCGGATGCAGGAGCTCCTCCAGGAGCCGACGTCGACGGCCGCCGCGCCCGCACCCCTGGACGTGCTGTCGCTGCGCGGCGAGATCGCCTTCGAGGACGTCTCCTTCGCGTACGGCGGCGAGGACGGCGCCCCGAAGGACGAGACCGCCCTCACCGGCATCGACCTGCGCATCCCGGCCGGTCAGACCGTCGCGTTCGTCGGCGAGACCGGCGCGGGCAAGTCCACCCTGGTCAAGCTGGTCGCCCGGTTCTACGACCCGACGGGCGGCCGGGTCACCGCCGACGGCACCGACCTGCGCGACCTCGACCTCACCGCGTACCGGCACCGGCTCGGCGTCGTCCCGCAGGAGGCGTACCTCTTCGCCGGGACGATCCGCGACGCCATCGCGTACGGCCGTCCCGACGCGACCGACGCCGAGGTGGAGGCGGCGGCCCGCGCGGTCGGCGCCCACGACATGATCGCCACCCTCGACGGCGGCTACCTCCACGAGGTCGCCGAGCGGGGCCGTAACCTCTCGGCCGGTCAGCGCCAGCTCATCGCCCTCGCCCGCGCCGAGCTCGTCGACCCGGACATCCTGCTCCTCGACGAGGCCACGGCGGCCCTCGACCTGGCCACCGAGGCCCAGGTCAACCAGGCCACCGACCGCCTCGCCGGCCGCCGGACGACGCTGGTCGTCGCCCACCGGCTGACCACCGCCGCCCGTGCCGACCGGGTGGTCGTCATGGACCACGGCCGGGTCGCGGAGGACGGCACCCACGAGGAGCTCCTCGCCCTGGACGGCCGGTACGCCTCGCTGTGGCGGACGTTCATCGGCGAACCCGTCGACGAGGTCGACGAGGAGCAGCCGGAGCGGGTGTGAGTACCCGACCGTCCGGCGGATGAGTACCCGGGCGGATACCCGGGGCACGGGCGGGCGGGTGGGATGGGGGCATGAGCACCGAGTCCCGCACCCGCGCCGCGTCGCCCGTCCCGATCACCCCGCCGGACGTCGAGGGCCCGCGCCTGCGGAAGCGGTCGATGGTCTGGGCGGGTCTGTTCGTGCCCGCGACCCTGCTCGCCGGCGTCCTCGTGCTCACCCGCGAGAAGGCCGCCCGCTGCCTCACCCACGGGCAGGCCTGCGACGGCACCCCCGGCTACGTGTACCTCGCCGCCCTGGCCATCGCCTTCGCGGCCCTCGTCACCGTGCAGAGCACCTCCCGTCCCGAGGTCCGCCGGGTGGCCCTCCGGATCCAGCTCGGCGCCGAGGCCGTCTTCCTGCTCCTCCTCCTCACCGCGTTCGCCTAGGTGTTCTGTCCCGGGAGGTTGTGGACAGGTGACGCAGGTCTCGGCTGAGGCTTCTTGAACGGGTGAGGGCCTTCCGGGTTCGGTGTGGATTGCGAC
>NZ_JBVHZJ010000007.1:0-82692 GCF_055574655.1 Streptomyces sp. NPDC029956
CGGTGCTTAACCAGTTGCACGCCGAATTGCCCGAAGTTACCATCTCCAAGACCCCTTTCCCCCCCCCCCCCCCCCCCCTCCCCCCCCTCCCCACCCCCCCCCCCCCCCCCCCCCCCCCCCCCCCCCCCGCCGGGCGCTCAGCGCTTGTAGTTGATCTTCATCGTGTCGAGGTCGGTCACGGTCGACCGCAGTGCCTTGTACCCGTGGCCGAGCTCCCCGAGCGCGGTCTCCACGCGCTCCTCCGCGAGCGCACCGGCCATCTCGTCGCCGTCCTCCGCGTCGGAGACGACGACCAGGCGGTACGAGAAGTGCTTCAGGGTCCGGTCGTAGGTCAGCGAGCCCTCCTCCGTGAACTGCATCGCGGTCAGCCCGTGCGCGTCCACCTCGGCGAGCAGCCGGGTCCGGCTCTCCTCCGACAGACCGTCGAACGTGCCGCGCACGATGACCCGGTAGGTGTGCTGCGTGCCCATTCCTCGAACTCCCTGTGCCCTGGTTCTCCGGCCGCCCGACGGCGTACCGGCCCGCCACACTACGGCGGCGGCCGCCCGGTCCGCCGGGATTTTCCGGCCGCCCCGGGCCGCGGTGCCAGACGCCCCCGGGCCGCGGTGCCAGACGCTGCCGCACCTCGGCACCGGCCGCCCCCGCACCTCGGCACCGGGCTGAGCCCGGGGTCGAGAACCCCTGGTCAGGAAGGCCTCCGGCGTGTTCCATGGGGCGATGACGACCGTACGACGTGCCGTACTGACGCTGCCCGCCGCCCCCTTGGGCCCGGACAACCCTCTTCCCGCACTGCGGGCCCCCGTAGGCGCCGGGGCCCACGCGGTCGACCCGCTGACCCTCGCGGAGCTCCCGCGCGACATGGCCCGCGGCATCGGCCGGGACCCGCTGCGCAGCCTGCTCCCCGCCCCCGTGCGCGACGGCTACGGCCGGGAGCGCACGCTCACGGACGTCGACACGATCGTGATCGAGAACGACCGGCTCCGGGTGACCGTGCTGCCCGGTCTCGGCGGCCGCGTCCACTCCCTCCACCACAAGCCCACCGGACGCGAACTCCTCTACCGCAATCCGGTGTTCCAGCCTGCCGCGTTCGCCCTCAACGGCGCCTGGTTCTCCGGCGGCGTCGAGTGGAACATCGGGGCCACCGGCCATACGACCCTCTCCTGCTCGCCCCTCCACGCGGCGACCGTCCGCGCGCCCGACGGCGGGCCGATGCTCCGCCTCTGGGAGTGGGAGCGGCTGCGCGACCTGCCCTTCCAGGTCGACCTCTGGCTCCCGGAGGACTCCGACTTCCTGTACGTCGGGGTCCGGATACGCAACCCCCACGAGCGCACCGCCCCCGTCTACTGGTGGTCCAACATCGCCGTCCCCGAGGACCGCCGCGTCCTCGCGCCCGCCGACGCCGCCTGGCACCACGGGTACGAGCGCGGCCTCAGCCGGGTCCCCGTACCCGTCACCGAGGACGGCACCGACCGCACGTACCCGTTGAACAGCACCCACGCCGCCGACTGGTTCTACGACCTGCCCGAGGGGCAGCGCCGCTGGATCGCCGCTCTCGACTCGGACGGCACCGGTCTCGTCCAGACCTCCACCGACCCGCTGCGCGGCCGCAAGCTCTTCGTGTGGGGCACCGGCCGCGGCGGCCGGCGCTGGCAGGAATGGCTGACGGAACCCGGCACCCCGGGCTACGCCGAGATCCAGGCCGGGCTCGCCCGTACCCAGCTGGAACACCTGGAGCTCGCGGGCGGCGCGGAGTTCAGCTGGCTGGAGGCGTACGGACCGCTCGCCGCCGACCCCGCGACGGCGCTCGGCGACGACTGGACCGCCGCCCGCTCCGACGTCGAGCGCAGCCTGTCCGGGGCCCTGCCCCGAGCCGTCGTCGACGCCGCGTACACGGCCTGGCGGGAGGGGGCCGCCGACTGTGCGCCGGAGGAGGTCCTCGCGGCCGGATCCGGCTGGGGAGCGCTCGAAGTCCTGCGCGGGGGGCACGAGTTGCCCGGTACGCCGTTCCCGGAGTCGATGCTCGGACCCGAGCAGGAGCCCTGGCGGGAACTCCTCCGCACCGGCGTCCTGCCGCCTCCGGCGAAGGGCGCGGCACCCGGTGAGGCCCCGGTCGCCCCGGCGTCCGCGCTCGGGACCGCACCCCTGATCGCGCCGATGGTCGCGTCTCCCTGGCGGGACATGCTGGAGACCGCCCCGGCCGACCCCACCACCGAGTGCCAGCTCGGCATCGCCCAGTGGCACGCAGGTGACCGGGCCCAGGCGGTACGGAGCTGGGAGCGGGGCCTCAAGGGGGCGACCACGCGCTGGCCGCTGCTGTACTGCCTGGCCGTCGCCGACCGGGAGGACGGCCACCCGGAACGAGCCGCCGAGCACTTCGCGGAGGCCTTCGCCGACCACGAGGCGACGTGGGGCGGCGGGGAGGCCGCCCCGGATCGTGAGGGATCGCACGCCCTGGTCGCCGCCGCCCTCGGCCGTGAGGCGCTCGACGCGCTCCTCGCCGTCGACCGCCCCGACCGTGCCCGGGCCTTCTGGCACCGGCTGCCGGACGCCGTCCGGCGGCGCGGCGCCTTCCGGCTGCTCGACGTCCGGCTGCTCCTCGCCGAGGGTCGGCCGGACGAGGCGCGGGCCGTCTTCGAGGCGGGATTCGAGGTCGCGGACCTGCGCGAGGGCGCCGAGGTCCTGGGCGATCTCTGGGAGCGGATCACCGATGAACTCCTGCCGGACGCGTACGAGTTCAGAATGCGACCGAGCTGACGGAAGGGGTGACCCCAGGGGGGCGGTCGCTACCCTGGGCGGGGCGGAGACCAGGGGGACCGGAGGTCCGGGGTGGCGGCGTGGGCGACACAGGAGTGCCGGTGCGGGCATCCGCGTTTCCGGCACGGAGAACCCCGGTTCTCGGGAACCTGTGACGGCTGCCTCTGCGGATCCTTCGAGCTGCCCCCGGCTCCCGCCCTCGCGGACGAGCCGCCCCCGCCCCCGGAGCGGGACCGCACGCCCCACCCCGCCTGCCCCCTCCAGGACCCGGACTGCACCGGGTTTCACGACCTCTACTGAACGTTCCGCGAGGTCGCCCGGAGGAAGCGGGCGCCCCACTCCCGGAGGTGCGCGGCGAACTCCGGCGGTCCCAGGACCTCGAACTCGGCTCCCACGTTGCCCAGCGCCTGCGTGGGCCAGTCGAGGGACGTCGAGGTCATGGTGAGCCGGCAGCTGTCCCGGTCGACCGGCTCGACCGTGCCCCACCGGCCGACCGTCCGCCGCACCCGCGCGGCGGGCGCGTGGACGAGGACCTCGACCGTGTGCGGCGCCGGGCCCCCGCCCGCCGCTCGTACGAAGGCCGCCGCGTCCTCGGCCGGGAGCGGACGCATCCGGAAGCGGGCCCCGGTCGCCGTCGGTCCGGTCAGCCGGTCCAGGCGGAAGCTGCGCCAGCCGTGCCGCTCCAGGTCGTAGGCGACCAGGTACCAGCGCCCGCCGAGGGCGACGACACGGTGCGGCTCGACCTCGCGCTCGGTGGCCGCGGAGCCCCGGGCGGTGTAGCCGAACCGCAGCCGCTCCTCGTCCCGGCACGCCTGGGCGACCGTGGTGAGCACCTCAGCCGCGACGGCCGGCCCGGTCGCAGTGGCGGAGACGGTCACCGCCCGCAGGGCGTCCACCCGGGCCCGCAGCCGGGGCGGCAGGACCCGCACCACCTTGGTGAGCGCCCGCAGCGACGCGTCCTCGATCCCCGCGATCCCGGTCTGCGCCGCATCGCCGATGCCGTCGGCATCGCCGATGCCGACGGCGAGGGCCACCGCCTCCTCGTCGTCGAGCAGGAGCGGCGGCAGGACGGCGCCGGGCGCGAGCTGGTAGCCGCCGTCCGTGCCGCGGGCCGCGCCGACCGGGTAGCCGAGCTCGCGCAGCCGGTCGATGTCACGGCGCAGCGTCCGCTCGGACACCCCGAGCCGTTCGCACAGGTCGGGGCCGGTCCAGTGGCGGTGGGTCTGCAGCAGGGAGAGCAGCCGGAGGGTTCGGGAGCTGGTGTTCGCCATGCGGGGGGATCCTGCCCCGAGTTCCGGTCGGAAAGTGACCGGAAGGGTCCCTAGGGTCGATCTCGAAGGCACCGGAGGAAACCCCGGGCTGGCCGGACCGATCCGGTCGAGTCCGCTCCGGACCGGACTCGACCGGACTCGACCGGATCGCTGGGCCGGACTCGACCGGTACCGATACCGGTGCCGCGGAACGCATCCGACGTGTACCGGTGCCATGGAGCGCGACCGACGTGAGGACCAGGAAATGACCACTTGTGAGATCCGGTCGGCCGCGCAGATCGCCCGGTGTCGCGGCGCGGCGCGGGTGATCGGCAGTGCCGGGAGCCCGGCGAAGGCCGCGTACCGGGTGGACGAGCCCGGCTTCGACGCCGCGTCCGACCACCACGACGGTTCCCCGGCCGACCGGCTCCGGGGGTCGGCGCCCGAGGGCGTCTCGGTGTTCTTCGCCGTGATCGGCGGCGAGCGGTACGAACGCTTCGTCTCCCCGCAGACGGTCGTCGCGGGCGGCATCGAGGACGTGCCGGGCGCGTTCCTCCCGCTGCCCCAGGGGGCCTGCCAGGGCGACGTCTCGGTGCGTCTGTCGTGACCGCTCTCTCCGTCCGGGCCCTGAACCGGGCCCTTCTCGACCGGCAGTTCCTGCTCGCGCGGACCGACCGCACGCCGCTCGACGTGATCGGACGCCTGGTCGCGCTCCAGGCGCAGGAGCCCAACTGGCCCTACGTCGGACTGTGGAGCAGGATCCACGGCTTCACCCAGGCGGATCTCACCACGCTCGTCGAGGACCGCAAGGTCGTCCGGTCCGCCCTGCTCCGCAGCACCCAGCACCTCACCGGGGCCGACGACTTCCGCCGCCTGCGGCCGCTGGTGCAGCCCGTACTCGACCGCACCGCGGGCGCTTCGTACTTCCCCCGGAACCGCGCCGCGGGGCACGGCGTGGGTCTGGACGCGGCGGCCCTCGTCGCCGAGGGGCTCGCCCTGCTCGGGGGCCTGACGCTGCCCCGCAAGGAGCTGGGCAGGCGACTCGCCGAACGCCACCCCGGTCACGACGGACGGATCCTGGCAGGGGAGCTCGAGCTGCGGACCCCGCTCGTCCACGATCCCGCCACCGGCTCCTGGGGCTCCTGGGGCAACCGGTCGGCGATCTCCGTCACGCCCGCCGAAGCGTGGCTGGGACGACCGGTCGAGGCCACCGGCGACGGCGAGGCGGCGAAGGAGCTGATCCGCCGCTACCTCGCCGCCTTCGGTCCGGCCGGTGTGAAGGACGTCCAGGCCTGGTCCGGGCTGACCCGCCTGGGCGAGGTCGTCGCGGAGATGGGCTCCGAGCTGCGCCGCTACGCCGGCCCCGGAGGAGGGGAACTGTTCGACCTGGCCGGCGCGGAGCTGCCCGACCCCGAGACCCCTGCCCCCGTGCGACTGCTGCCCGCGTTCGACAACGTCCTGCTCGGCCACGCCGACCGGACCCGGATCATCGGCGACGAGGACCGGACCCGCGTGATGCCCGGCTCGGCGCAGGTCCGGCCCACGTTTCTGGTGGACGGCCGGGTGCGCGGAACGTGGTCCCTCACCGCCGGAACCCTGCGACTCACCCCGTTCCGGCCGCTCCGCGCCGCCGACCGGGCGGCCCTGGAGGAGGAGGCGCAGCGGCTGCTGCCGTTCACGGGCGGCACGGCGGTGGCCCACGACGACCTGTCACCCGCCAGCTGATCGCGGCCAGGGGATGTCGGCGGAAGGGGCGCCGGAGGCGCATTGCGCCGATCATGGGAACGGGCACCCTTCGCGCCGACGGGCGCCCGTTCCGCCAGGGAGGCAGGAGGTACGGGCATGACGCGCACGCGTGAGGTCTACTCCTACGACTACGCGGCCGACTTCGGGCTCAGCGGACTCGCCGGCACCCTGTGCGCCCGGTCGACGCTCCGCCTCGACGAACCGGTGGTCCTCGACATCGCCGAGTCCGAGGCGGAGGACGACGACCACCGGCTCGGCGCGGACGTACGGCTCCTCCTGGAGTCCCCGCTGCCGGACGACGTGCTCCGTACCGTGTGGCTGGCGGCCGTACGCCGCTGCTTCGACCCCGCGGAGGGGGGCATCGACACCCGGACCTGGCTGGGCGGGGTCGCGGAGCTGTGCCCGCCGCGGGCTCCGGAGCGCGACCCGTACGAGTTGCGGTCCCTGGACGCGGCGCGGCCCGTCGTGCCGGAGGAGGAGCTGCGGACGACCGTGGCCGCGGAGATCGAGTCGGCCGCCGCCGGCCTGGAGCTCCGCGTCGCCGTGCCCGGAATCGTCCCGGCCCTCCTCCGGGTCGTGCGGGAGGCGGACGCCGACCTGGGGTTCCGGCTGTTCCTGAGGGCGCTCAAGGCGTACTCCGTGCCGGTCGACGCGGATGCGTACGACCGGCTGATCGCCCTCGGGGACGGGCTGGCGTACCCCCCTGCCGCGGTCCACGAGGGCCTGACCGTGCGCTGGCGCCCCCTCGACCCCGGCCGTCGCGACTTCGCACACGGACGGTTCGGGCTGCCGGCGCTCGCGTCCGCGCTCCGCGGGACCGAGTGGACCTACGGGGGCACTCCGCGCGAACACGTCCAGCAGGTCGCCGACGACGGCCCGGGGCACGCCCCGGGAGCCTACGCCGCGGTCCTCCTCGACGACGCCTGGCGGCTCCTCGACTCCGCCCTGCCGGAGGAGGCGGTCGGCCTGCTCTGGCGGACCGCGGCCGGGCGCCTGTACGTCCCCGACGAGGACGGGTTCGACGCCGACGGGCGGGCCTGGCTCGAGCAGGTCTCCCAGGTGTGCCACGCCCACCTCGCGGAGGTCGACCCCGCCTACGCGCCGTTCCTCTCGCCCGCGAGGACCGAGCTGACGGAGGCGGTGCTGCGGGAGGTGCGCGAGGCGGTCCATGCCGACGCGGAGCAGGTACGAGGGGTGGCGCGGGTCCTGGAGGACGTGGTCACCGCGGTCGACCCGGACCTCGGCTTCCGCCTCCTCCTCCGCCTTCTGGACACGTACGCCGTCCCCGTCGACGAGGCCCGGCGCGACCGCTACCGGGCGCTCGCCGACCGGCTCGGGTTGAGCCACGACCACGACGGGCTGAGCGACGGCCGCGGCGACGGGCTCGGCGACGGGCACGACGGGCTCAGCAGTGGCGAGGACGGGCGTGGCGGTGGCTACGCCGGGGCGAGCGGGGACCACGCCGGGTTCGGCGCGCGCCGCCCCGACGGCCGGTTCGCGGCGGACGTGCCGTAGCCCACCCCCGCCCCCGGGCCCGTCAGGACACCCGGCACAGGATCTCGCCGTGCGGGACCATGAACCAGGCGTCCTCCCGCGTGCCCCACTCACGCCAGGCCTCGGCGATCTCCGTCAGCTCGGCCTTGGTCGCGTGGCCGCCGGACACGGCCAGGTCGGCGTAGCCGGAGCCGGTCGTACGGTCCGCCCACAGACCGCTCCACCAGGCCCGCTCCTCGGGCGTCGCGAAGCACCAGGTGCCGGCGGTCGTCGTGATGTCGGTGAAGCCGGCCTGCCGTGCCCAGGAGAGCAGTCGCCGTCCCGCGTCCGGTTCGCCGCCGTTGTCCCGGGCGACGCGGTGGTACAGGTCCAGCCAGCCGTCCAGGACGGGCCGTTCGGGATACCAGGCGAAGGCTCCGTAGTCGCTGTCGCGGGCCGCGACGACACCGCCGGGGCGGCACACCCGCCGCATCTCGCGCAGCGCCTGCACCGGGTCGCCGACGTGCTGGAGCACCTGGTGGGCGTGGACCACGTCGAAGGATTCGTCGGGGAAGTCCAGGGCGTGCACGTCGGCCACCGCGAACTCGACGTTCTCCAGGCCGCGTTCGGCCGCCACGGCCCGGGCGTTCGTCAGGACGCCCTCGGCCGCGTCGACCGCGGTGACCCGGCCGGGGGAGACCAGGGCGGCCAGGTCGGCGGTGATGGTGCCGGGTCCGCAGCCCACGTCCAGGACGTCCAGCCCCGCGGAGAGCGCGGGCAGCAGGTAGGCCGCGGAGTTGGCGGCCGTCCGCCAGTTGTGCGAGCGCAGGACCGACTCGTGGTGACCGTGGGTGTAGACGGCGGTCTCACGGGCCGTCTCGTGGCCCGCGGGCGGCGTGGAGGGGATGGAGGCATGCGTCATCGGAGCGACTCCCTCGTGTGTGGGTGCGTGCTCACCACCGTACGCATCGATGTCGCATGATGAGATCTGCGTCTTGAGATGTGGACAACATTCCTGTGGTGCCTCAGGTGAACAGGGCGCCCCGGTAACGGAGTTCCTCGAGCACTCGGCCGCCCGTCTCCTCCCGCACGACCTCACCGTCCGGGCGCCAGCCCGCCGCCTCGTAGAAGCGGCGCCCCCGTGTGTTCCCCGCGAACACCCACAGCGCCACCGTCCGGAACCCCGTGGCCGCGAGGGTCTCCGCGGAGGCTGCGAGGAGGGCCCGCCCGACTCCCGTGCCCCACACCTCCGGCAGGGCGTAGAGGGCGGCCAGTTCGGCCGTGGTCCGCCGGTCGAACTCCCCGTCCGGCCAGGCGCGGAAGCAGGAGAAGGCCCGCACCCGCTCGTCGGGCCCCGTCTCCACCAGGACCGTGGGCCGTTCCGGAGCGGTGAGGCGGGCCCGCCAGGCGGCGGTGCGCTCCCCGACGTCCAGGGCTTCCAGGTACGGGCCGGGCAGCAGGTCGCGGTAGGCGGCCCGCCAGGACAGCACGTGCACGGCGGCGATGCCCGCCGCGTCCTCGGGAAGGGCTTCTCGTATCGGCATGCCGCATTGTCGGTCGGGCGCCGCCCCCGCCGCCTCGCAATTACGGCCTGCTTCCCGGACCTGCCTACACAGTTCCGGCCCCTCGCCGGAAACACCTGCGCACATGCGGCGCACCGGACCGACCGCCCTCCGGGCCGACCTGACGAACCCCCTGTGACAGCAGCATGAACGGGCCGTCCGGACCGCCTCCGCGCCCCTAGGATCGGCCGCGCCGCCGCCCGGTGGCGCACCTCTCCCACGTGCCGAGGAGTCCCGTGCCGAACTCGCCCGCGCCCGACCGCCGTTCCGTGCTGAAGGTCCTCGCGGCGGCCCCGGCGGTCTCCGCCCTCGGCGGGCTCGCCACCGCCACCACGGCCACCGCCGCATCCGCGCCCGCCCCCGCGAACGCACCCGCACCCTCGCGCGCCACGGCCGGAGCCGCCGTCCCGCTCGCCGCGCCCGGGATCGTCAAGGCCCTCCCGGCCGAGTACTTCACCGTCCGGGGCACCAACGCCGAAGCGCGGTTCGACGGCTTCGGGGACACCGGCCTCCTCACCCCCGTGGACCGCTTCTTCGTCCGGAACCACACCACCACCCCCGTCCTCGACGCCGCCGACTGGCGCCTGACCCTCTGGGGCGACGGACTGCACGGCCGCAGCCCGGTCCACTTCACCTACGGGCAGCTCCGGGACCTGCCCTCCGTCACCCGAACGGCCCTGATCGAGTGCGCCGGAAACGGCCGCAGTCTCTATACGAGCCAGCAGGGCGAGCCGGTCACCGGCACCGCCTGGACCCTCGGCGCCGTCGGAGCCGCCCGCTGGCGCGGAGTGCGCCTCGCCGACGTGCTGCGACGAGCCGGGATCGCCCGCGACGCCGTCGACCTCCAGCCGCGCGGCCTCGACGACCCGTACGTCTCCGGCGGGATCGACCACGGCCGGGTCCGCCGCCCGCTGCCGGTCGCCAAGGCCTTCGACGACGTGATCCTCGCGTACGAGATGAACGGCGAGCCCCTCCCGTACGACCACGGCCATCCGGTCCGGCTCGTGGTGCCCTCCTGGGTCGGCATCGCCTCCATCAAGTGGCTCGGCGACATCGAGGTCTCCACCCGGCCGCTCACCTCGCCCTGGTCCACGGACTGGTACCGCCTCTTCGGCGACGCCCACCCGGCCGGCGGCAGCGCCCCGATCGGCCGCCAGACGCTCAAGTCCGGCTACCAGCTGCCCTTCGGCGCCACCCTGGAGGCCGGCCGTGTCCACCGGCTGACCGGCAGGGCCTGGTCCGCGCACGCGCCCGTACGGGCGGTCGAGGTGTCCACCGACGGCGGCGCGCGCTGGCGGCGGGCCCACCTCCACGACACCCCGCGCCGCGACGGCTGGGTCCGCTGGAGCACGCCGTGGCTCCCGCGCGCCACCGGGCCGGTCACCCTGCTCTCGCGGACCACCGACGCGGCCGGCGGCACCCAGCCCGAGCGGGCCGTGCACAACACCCAGGGCTACCTCTTCAACGCGATCGTGCGACACCCGGTGACCGTCGCCTGACCCGTCGCTCGGAGCGTCGCCTGAACCGACGCCTGGAGCGGCGGAAACGGCCGAACCTTCGTATAAAGGGCACGGGGGTGCCGTGCCGGCGCCCCCGTGTGCTCAGGAGGTACGGGACATGCGGCAGACGGCTCCGGACGGCCGCGGCCCGGTGCGCTACGGCCCTCCCGCCCCCGACACGGGCCTGCCCGTCCTGCCGGGACTCGCCGGGCTCCTCTCCGCCGCCGCCGGGCGGACCACCCCCGAGCCGCCCGGCGGCGGACCCGTCCTGCGCGAGGCCGCCTCCGGCTACTGGTGGCGCCGCGGCCTGCGCACCCACCCCGAGGACGTCGTGGCAGGCCCCGGCGCCCCCGCGCTGCTGCTCGCCCTGATCGCCGCCCACGGCGGCGACCTCCTGCTGCCCCGGCCCTGCCCCGCCTGGTGGACCCCACAGGCCCGCCTCCTCGGCCGCCCGGCCTACCACGTGCCGACCCCCGCCGAGGCGGGCGGCGTCCCCGATCCGTACGCCCTCCTGGAGACCGTCCGGCGGATCCGTGCCGAGGGCGGCACCCCGCGCGTCCTCCTGCTCTCCGTCGCCGACGACCCCACCGCCACCGTCGCCCCGCCCGAACTCGTCCGCGAGGCGTGCGAGGCCGCCGTCGCCGAGGGACTGCACGTCATCAGCGACGAGACCTGGCGCGACACCCGCCACCACCCCGAGGACACCGTGCTCCTCAGCCCCGCCGAGATGTGCCCGGACGACGTGACCGTCCTCTCCGACCTCGGCGGCGCCCTCACCCCGGCGGCCTGGCCCTGCGCCGTGGCCCGCTTCCCGCCCACCGATCCGTCCCGCGCCGACCGCTGGACCGACCGCAGGGCCCGCGTCCTCGACGTGCTCACCGCTCTCGGGGCGGTCGTCCCCGGACCCGTCGCCCCCGCCGCCGCGCACGCCCTGGACGAACCGGAGGACGTCACCGTTCGGGCCCGGCGCGCCGCCGCCGTCCACGGTCGCCTGGCCGCGGCCGCGCACCGCGCCGTCCTCGCCGCCGGGGCCCTCGCCCGGCCGCCCCAGGCGGGCCGCCACCTCTACGCCGACCTCGGGCCGCTGCGGTCCGGTCTCGCCGCCCGGGGGGTCACCGACTCCCTGGAGCTGGAGAGCCACCTCGGCGCACGCCTCGGAGCTCCCGCGACCGGCGGCCACCGCTTCGGCGACGAACTCGGCGCTCTGCGCGTGAGGTTCGGCACCGGCATGTTCCTGGGCGGCACGGCGGAGGAACGGGCGGAGACGCTCGCAGCGCGGGACCCGGAGACGCTTCCCCACGTGGCGGCGAAGCTCGCGGAGTTCGGGGGAATCCTGGAGGAACTCCGATGACCGCGCCCCCGGTCGGCCGCCGGCCGAAGCGCCCCGGGCGAGCCGTGGCAGCGGTGGCAGCGGTGGCAGTACGGGTCGTGGCCGCACGAGCCGGAGTCGTGCGAGAGGCACGAGCCGAAGCCGTGCGAGGGACACGAGCCGTACCAGCCGGCCGCCCCCAGGCAACCGCGTCATCCACACCAGCCCGAGCCTCCGCACGAGCCTCCGCACGAGCCGAACCATCCGCGCAGAACGGAGCCCGCAGATGACGGAACGGACGGCAGACCCCGCGCGGGCAGCCCAGGCCGCCGCGTACCAGCCCGATGCCGCCACGGCTCCCGGCCCTGCCACCGGGCCGGCGCCCGCTCCCGTCCTCCATCCCGTCGGGCGGCTCCGGCTCGACTGGCCCCGCAGCTTCGCCGACCGGCTCACCGCCCCGCTCCCCGGCGTGCGGGCCCTGGCCCGCCTCGCCCGCGAGGGAGCCGTACGCCCAGGTCCCGAAGGCCTCCGCGACATCCCGCTGCTGCCCTTCGAACCGGGCCCGCTGCCGCCCGCCGGACCCGACACCCTCGCCCTCACCTGGGCCGGGCACGCCAGTTGGGTGCTGCGGATCGGAGGACTCACCGTCCTCACCGACCCGGTCTGGTCCCGGCGGATCTTCGGCACCCCCGCCCGGCTCACCCCCGTCGGCGTCCGCTGGGAGGACCTGCCCGACATCGACGCCGTCGTCATCAGCCACAACCACTTCGACCACCTCGACGCCCCCACCCTGAAGCGCCTTCCCCGGCACACCCCGGTCTTCGTCCCGGCCGGCCTCGGCCGCTGGTTCACCCGCCGCCGGTTCAGCCGGGTCACCGAGCTCGACTGGTGGGAGGCGGCCGAACTCGACGGCGTGCGCTTCGACTTCGTCCCCGCCCACCACTGGTCCAAGCGCACCCTCCTGGACACCTGCCGCTCCCTGTGGGGCGGTTGGGTGCTCACCGACCGGTCCGGGCGGCGCGTCCACTTCGCGGGGGACACCGGATACGGCCACTGGTTCGCCGAGATCGGCCGCCGGTACCCCGGCATCGACCTGGCCCTGCTCCCGATCGGCGCCTACGACCCCCGCTGGTGGCTCAGCGACGTCCACACCGACCCGGAGGAGGCGGTCCGCGCCCACCAGGACCTGGGGGCGCGGCGGATGGCCCCGATGCACTGGGCGACCTTCGTGCTGTCCTCGGAGCCCGTCCTCGAACCCCTCACCCGGGTCAGGACCGCCTGGGAGCAGGCCGGGCTGCGCCGCGAGGACCTGTGGGACCTGCCGGTCGGCGGCTCACGGGTGCTCGCGCCCTGACGCGGTGTGCGCCGACGGCACGTGCCCCGTCTACTGCTCCGACACCCCGCCCACCTTCGGCCTCGGCCCCCGCAGCCGCCGCCACAGCGCCGGGACCGCGCTGACGAGGACCGTGAGGCCGACCGCGGCGACGACGCCCTGCCAGGGCTCCGGGAACAGCGAACCGCCCAGGATGCCGATCAGCTGGTACGTCGCCGCCCACGCCAGACAGGCCGCCATGTCACCGCGCACGAACCGCCGCAGCGGCATCTCCGACAGCAGGCACGCCAGCATCACCGGGATCCGCCCCGCCGGCACGAGCCGGGACAGGACGAGCACCGACACCTGATGCGTGTCGAGCCGCTCCTGCGCGTGCGCCAGCCGATCCGGCGTCACCCGGCCCCGCAGCGCGGCGAGCCACCGCGAGCCGTTGCGCGAGCGCACCCCGCGCTGCCCCAGCCAGTACAGGGCGGTGTCGCCGAGGAGCGCCGCGAACGCCGCCACCAGGAAGACGAGGAGCAGCGCGAGCGGCGACGTCTGGTGGAAGGCGACCACCGCCGCCGAACTGACGATCGCGCCCGTCGGCACGACCGGAACCAGGGCGCCGAGCGCCACGAGGAGGAACAGGGAGGGATAGCCGACGGCCTGTTGCGTCGACTCCGGCGGCAGCTCCCGCACCACCGTCACGACCCCGGTGAGCCCGTGGATCACCGGCCGCCCCCAGGCCGCGCCGCGGGTGCGGACCGGGGCGCCGTTCCCGCCTCGGCCGCGGTCGCCCCCGCCTCGGTCGCCCTCTCGCGGGTCGTCGCCCCCGCCCCGATCGCCCCCGCCCAGGTCGCGGTGGCCGCCTCGCCGATCGCCGTCGCCCCCGCCCCGGTCGTCGCCCGCCCGTCCGCCGGAGCGGGAGCCGCCTCCGCCGAACGTCCGCCCCTCGTCCCCCGTCTCACCGGGCCACCTCCGGACGTACCCGCTCGCCGTGCGCGAGCAGATGGACGGCCACCTTCGGCGCCAGCCGCGCCGCGTGCCGTACGAACTCGTCGCCCGGCGCGTGGAACTCGTGCGGCCTGATCCCGTCAAGCCCGATCGGCCAGTACGTGCCGTAGTGCACCGGGACCGCCGCCGCGGGCGACAGCTCGGCGAGCGCCTCGGCCGCCCGGCCCGCGTCGAGATGGCCGTGCCCCAGGTACGGGCCCCAGCCGCCGACCGGCAGCAGCGCCACGTCCACCGGGCCCACCGCCTCCGCCATCCCCTCGAAGAGGCCGGTGTCCCCGGCGAAGTACGTCCGTGCCTCGCCCTCGACGACGTACCCGAGTGCGGGGGCGCGGTGCGGCCCCACCGGCAGCCGCCGTCCGTCGTGGCGCGCGGGCACCGCCCGTACCGTCACGCCCTCGACCGTCACGGTGTCGCCCGGCTCCACCTCGGTGAGCCGCAGCCCGTTCCCGTCGAGCCTGCGCAGCCCGGGTACGGCGGCGGGGGCGCCGCGCGGCACGACGATCAGGGTGCCGGGCGCGAGCCTGGCCAGTGACGGCAGGTGCAGATGGTCGGAGTGCAGGTGCGAGACGAGGACGGCCTCGGCGACCGCGGCCTCGGGGGGAGGCAGGGCGCCGCGCCGCCGCCGCAGGTGGGCGAGCCGCCGTGCGAACAGCGGATCGGTGAGGAAGCGGACCCCGGAGTCCTCGACCGTGCAGGTCGCGTGACCCCACCAGGTGACCTCCACCGGCATGCCGCCTTCCGTCGTCTCGGGTTCCTGCCGTCGTCCACCGTCGTTCACGATGTCCGCGCTCGTACCCTCGCTCCGTATCGAGGGTAAATGTCCGCTGCGGGCGCCGGAGGATGTTCGGCCGTGCCGTCCCGCAGTAGGGTCGGCCCATGGACGACGTTCGGGTGGCGGCGATCGCCAGCCTCACCCCGCTCGAAGAGCTGGACAGCGACCCCTTCCTCGTGGACACGCGCCGCCAGCACGCGGTGTGTGCGCGCTGGGCCGACGACAAGGGGTACGTGGTCGCCCGCCGGCTGCTGTTCTACGGTATCCGGCCCGACCACGAGGCCCTGTGGGCGGACGTGGAGGCGGGGGCGGTCGACCTGTTCGTCGCCGCCAACGAGCGGGTCCTCGCGCGCGCGTTGACCTCCGTGTCCGGCTTCCGCGCGGAGTGCGCGCGGCGCGGGGTGCGGGTGGAGACCGCCTGTTCCGACGAGCCTGCGTGCGAGCCGGAGTACGACGCGGCGGCCAAGGCGGGGGTCCACCGGCGGCTCTCGATGCCGACGGCCGGTTACGACGGCTGCTGACGTACGACCTCGCGCAGAGCCGCCCGGCGTACGGCCGCGCGTACACAGACGCCCGGCGTACGACCGCGCCTACGACCTCACGGACGCACGCGCGTACGCCGTCCCGTGCCGCTTCACGTACGTCTTCGCGCCTGACCCGATGGACGTCTTCGCGACGTCTTCGCGTACGGCCCGACGGACGTCTTCATGCCCGACCTGACACACCCGGGCCGATCGCCGTCACTCGTTCTCCCCGCCGACCGCGGGCGTTGTGCCACGCTTGAGACAGGAAACGGGTGAAAGGTGTAGCGGGCGTGGGTGACGGGCGATGGGGTGGCGCCGACCGCTGGCGGTCCGCGGGCAGTGCGCTGGGGCGGGTGATCGCGGTGTGGGCGGTGTCGACGCTCACGATGCTGATCCTCGCCGGGCTGCTCCCCGACTTCGAGCTGCAGTCCGCCGACGGCGACAGCTTCACGAGGACGGCGCTCACCGCCGCCGCAGCGGCCGGCGCCTTCGGCCTGCTCGGCGCGCTCGTGTGGCCGGTGATCGTAAGGGCCCTGCTGCTCGTCCCCGCGCTCCTGCTCGGTCTGCTCGTGTTCTTCCTCAACGGTTCACTGCTGCTCGTCGCGCTCTGGGTGATCCCCGACGGGCGCGGCGCCGCGAACCCCGAGACCGCCGTCGTGGTCGCCGCCGTCATGTCCGCCGTCGCCTCCGCCACCTCCACCGGCCTCGCCGTCCGCGACGACGGCGCCTACCGGCGCCGGCTCTACCGGCTCACCGGCCGCACCCGGCCCCGCGCGTCGGGCGACGCACCCGAGCAGATCCCCGGGACGGTCTTCCTCCAGCTCGACGGCGTCGGCCACCACGTCCTGCGCGGCGCCGTCGCCGACGGGCTCATGCCGACCGTGGCGTCCTGGATCGACGCCGGCCACCGGCTCACCCCGTGGCGCACCGACTGGTCCAGCCAGACCGGCGCGAGCCAGCTCGGCATCCTGCACGGATCCAACGAGGACGTGCCCGCCTTCCGCTGGTACGAGAAGGACTCCGGCCGGCTCATGGTGTCCAACCGCCCGGCCAGTGCCGTGGAGCTCCAGCGCAGGGCCGTGCGCCGCACCGGGGACGGGGGCCTGCTCACCGTCGACGGGGCCTCGCGCGGCAACCTGTTCAGCGGCGGCGCCGACCAGCTCGCGCTCGTCCTGTCGATGGCCGCCCGGCGCGGCCCGCGCAACCGCTCGCGCGCCGGCTACTTCGCGTACTTCTCCGACCCGGCCAACGCCGTCCGCACCGCCGGTTCGCTGGTCGCCGAGTGCGGCCGTGAGGTGTTCCAGTCGACGCGGGCGCTGGTGCGCCGCGAGACCCCGAGGGTCTCGCGCGGCGGCACGTACCCCTTCGTGCGCGCCTTCGCGACCGTCGTGGAGCGGGACGTCGTCGTCTCGGCGGTGATGGGGGACATGCTGGCCGGGCGGACCGCCGTCTACGCCGACCTCGTCGCCTACGACGAGGTGGCCCACCACTCGGGCCCGCACGGCCGGGACACCGAGGGGGTCCTGCGCCGGCTCGACCGCTCGATCGCGCTGATCGCCACCGTCGCCGAGCACGCCCCCCGCCCGTACCGGATCGTGTTGCTCTCGGACCACGGGCAGAGCCCCGGCGAGACCTTCGAGGGGGCGTACGGGCTGACGCTCAAGGACCTGGTCAGGGCCGGGTGCGGGCTTCCCGTGCCGCGCCGGGTGCGCAGGACCCGCAGCGGTTCGGAGGCACGGGACGCGGCCAGGGACGCGCTGCGCCTCGCACTGCACCGGCCGGTGGACGAGACCGGCGAGACCGCGAAGGAGCTGCCCGCCCGGCCCTCCGAGCCGGTCGTCCTCGCCTCCGGCAACCTCGGTCTCATCTCGTTCCCCGACGTGCCGCACCGGATGACCCGGGAGGAGATCGACCGGCGCCACCCGGCCCTGCTCCGCACCCTCGCCCACCATCCGGGCGTCGGCTTCGTCCTGGTGGCGAGCGCCGAGCACGGCTCGGTGGTGCTCGCCCGCGACGGGGTGGAGGTGCCGGTCGCCGATCTCGACGACGGGGGACCGCTCGCCGTCTTCGGTCGGGGCGCGGCGCGGGCGGTGCGGCGTACGGACGGCTTCCCGCACGTCGCGGACATCATGGTCAACTCGATGTACGACCCTGCGACCGGCACCGTGCACGCCTTCGAGGAGCAGATCGGCTCGCACGGCGGCCTCGGCGGCGAGCAGTCGCACCCCTTCCTGCTCTCGCCGCCTGAGCTGTCGCCGCCGGTCGGCGCGGGGGAGGAGCTGGTCGGCGCGGAGCAGGTGCACCGGGTGCTGCGGCGCTGGCTGCGGGAGTGCTCGGGTCCGCAGGTCCCGCTGGAGATCTCGCCGCCCGCGGGCGGCTCGACATCTCTTCGTCCGATCGACGAGCCGGTCGCGCAGGACAAGCACCGCTGACGGACGGTCCGGCCGAGTCCACCGCCACCGGCTGTCGCCACCGGGGCGATCGCCGCCCCCTGCGGTGAACCGGTGAATCACGAGTCCCACCCGTAGGCCGCTCGGGCGGATCTCGGGCCGGACACGCGTGTCGGGACCCCGGCGGGGCAGTACGGATCTCCGTGAGCCCCGCGCCCGATCCGACCACCGCGCCGCCCGCCGCCCCGGCGGGCCGCCCGGCGTGCGCGAGGCGGGGGTGGCGAGGCCGGTTCCCGGCCCCTGACCGCCGCCTCTGGGTCGTGCTGCTCCTCGTCCTCGCCGCACTGCTCGGCACCGGGGCCTCCGGCGCGCTCACCGGCGGGGCCGAACTCCGGCCCGCCACCGCGTCCCCCGCGCCCGACCCGGGCGCCGAGACCCACGACCCTGCCGGTACCGAGGCCGGGCTGCCCGGCCGCTCCCGTCGGCACCGGACGGGCATCCGCCCGGTCCGCCGCCCGCGCCGCCTCCCGTACGGCGCCCGGGACCGGCGCCGCGGCCCGGCCGCCGCCCCCGTCCCCGCCCCGCGCGGCGACGCGCTCCGGTGCGTGGTGATGCGCTGCTGAGAGGCCCACGCCCCTCCGCAGCCCCCCGACATCACCCCCGCACCACGAGGAGCTTCGCCATGTCCGTCGACCCGTACGCCGTTCTCCAGGCCCTGCTGCGCGCCGAGGCCTCCCGGGCCCAGCGCTCCGAACGCCGCGCGCCCGAGCCCGCCGCCCCGGCGGCCGAGCCCGCCCCGGCCCCGGCACCCGAGCCGCCCACGTACCGGGACGAACCCCTCCGCTGACCCTCCGTCACGCCCCGACGCGGGCCACGGCGAAATCTGATTGCGTACCGGCGTCCGGGCGTACGAGGGTGTTCCGATGACCTCGACCGGCCGGAACACCAGACCCGATCGGTCCGCCGGACCCGCGTCCGACGAGCAACGGGGGGCGCTGCGGGAACCCGCCGCCACCGCAGGCGCCCCTCCTCGTCCGCCCCTCCCGCGCCGCGCCGCCGACCGGCTCCTCGCCTTCGCGCGGCGCCCCTACTGGGACCGCCCCGACCCCTCGTACCGTATCCGCCGCTGGCCCGACCTCACCGCGCTCTGCCTCGCCACGGTCTTCTTCTGGGCGAGCCTGACCCCGTCCCTTGTGCCCCGCCCCTGGTACCTCCAGGGCCTCGTCGGCGGGATCACCGCCGTCATCGGATACGCCCTCGGCTCCGGGCTCGCCTGGCTCTACCGGGCGCTCGCCCCGTGGCGGCCGGCCGCCCGGTTCCGTACCCGCTGCTGGCAGGCGTACTGGCTGCTCAGCCCGGTCCTCGCCGCCTGGTTCGTCTCCGGCAGCGCCCGGATGCAGCGTCAGCTCCGGGTCCTCCAAGGGCTCCCGCCCGCCCTCACCTGGCACACGCCGATGATCGCCCTCATCGCCCTCGGCCTGCTGCTCGCCGGTCTGTTCGTCGCCCGCGCCGTCCGGCTCGGCTCCGTCACCCTGATACGACAGCTCGGCCGGCTCATGCCCCGGCCCTTCGCCTTCGCCGTCGGCGCGGTCGTCTCCACCCTCCTCGTCCTCGTCGGCGTCCGCGACATCGTCTTCGACCGAGGAGTCGTCGACATCGCCGACCGCATCGCCGAAGCCACCAACGGCGGGACCAAGGACGGCATCCGGCGCCCCGCCTCCCGCCTCGTCTCCGGCGGACCCGACTCCCTCATCCCCTGGGAGAACCTCGGCTACCAGGGCCGCAACTTCGCCGGCTCCACCCCCACCCGCGGCGCCCTCACCGCCTGGACCGGGCGGCCCGCCCGCGACCCCGTCCGCGTCTACATCCCGTCCGCGCTGCCCGCCGCCTTCCAGGACGGCAGCCCGTTCGCCGCCCAGGCCAGGCTCGCCGTCCGCGAACTCGAACGCACCGGCGCCTTCGAACGCGCCGTGCTCGCCGTCGCCGGCACCACCGGCACCGGCTGGGTCGACCCGAACGTCGCCGAGGCCCTGGAGTACATGTACGAGGGGGACACCGCGATCGTCGCCGTCCAGTACTCGTACCTCCCCAGCTGGGTCTCCTTCCTCGTCGACAAGGAGAAGGCGGGCCAGGCCACCCGTGCCCTCCTCGACGCCGTACGCGCCCGGCTCGACACCCTCCCCGCCGCCCACCGGCCCCGGCTCGTCGTCACCGGCGAGAGTCTCGGCGCCTACGCCGTCGAGGCCTCCTTCGACAGCGCCGACGACCTCCTCGCCTCCACCGACGGAGCCCTGCTGCTGGGCGCCCCCGACTTCTCCCCGATCTCCCGCGAGATCCGCCGCGACCGCGACCCGGGCAGCCCCGTCTGGCGTCCCCAGTACCGGGACGGCGCCCACGTCCGCTTCGCCCAGTTCCCCCAGACCGACCTCGCCCGCCCGGCCGCCGCGTGGGAACACCCGCGCGCGGTCTACCTGCAGAACGCCTCCGACCCCGTCGTCTGGTGGTCGCCCGACCTCCTCCTCGACAAACCCGCCTGGCTGGACGAACCCCTCGGCCCCGACATCACCCCCGAGATCACCTGGTTCCCCTTCGTCGCCTTCTGGCAGACCTCCGTCGACATGGCCGTCTCGTACGGGGTCGACGCCCCGCACGGCCACCGCTACGGCGCCGGAGCCGTCGACGGCTGGGCGGCCGTCCTCCCACCGCCCGGCTGGACGACCGCCGACACCGCCCGGCTGCGCGCCTTCATCGGCCACCGGGCGGCGGCGTACTGACACCGGGGAGGAGCCGGGGTCGGCGTCGCCCCCGCCCCTCCGTCCGTCACGCCGCCTCGACGGCCTCGAACGGCTGCGCCGCCCTGCGCCGGCCGTGCAGCCACACCAGGGCCGCCGCGACGACGGCGAGGGACACGAGCGCCACCAGGGCCGGGACGAGACCGACGAGCGGGCCCGCCGCCAGGCAGCACACACCACCCAGGGCGAGGGCGGTCGGCCGCCGGCCCGTGGTGCGCAGCACGATCGCGGCGGCGCCCAGCAGATACACGCCTACGCCCCCGGTCAACGACCAGGCCACGACCCCGTGGAGGGGCTCCGCGAGCCCGTAGTGCCCGGTGTCGGCGACCTGTTGGAGGACCTTCTTCATCCCGAGCGCGCAGAGCACGACACCCGCGACCAGCGGCAGATGCAGGAACGTGTACACGTCCCGGGCGAACCGGGTGCGGTCGTCGCCGTCGAGGCCGGCGAGCCGGTGCTCGGCCGTCTCACCGAGCTGCCGGAAGTACAGCCGCCACAGCCCGGCCGAGAGCAGCAGCCCGGCCGCCGAGGCGCCGAGCACGGCGAAGGTGAGCGGGAAGCCGGAGACGCCTACGCCCATCGCGACGATGGACTCGCCGAGCGCGATGATCACGATCAGGCCGTGCCGCTCGGAGAAGTGCCCGGGGGAGTTGACCCGCCAGCCGGTGGCGCCGGTGACGAAGATGCCCAGGTAGTCGACGGCCACCGCCCCCAGCCACAGCAGGAGTTGGACCCGGCCGCTGTACGAGCTGCCGATCAGGAGCAGCACCAGCGGCGGGACGACCGACGTCAGGGCCGTACGGCGCAGCGTGGCGCGCAGGACGGGGTCGCCGGGGCTGGAGACCCAGTAAGACACCAGGTGCAGGACGCGCACCGCGCCGTAGCAGAGCACGAAGAGCAGCGGCGTCGACAGCCCGCCCGGCGGGTCCGCGAACACGTCCGGGACGGCGAGCGACACGATCAGGACCACGGCCATGACCGTGACGAGGACCCCGAACAGGGCGCCGGAGTCGGCCCGTACGACATTTCCCAGCCAGGCGAAGCAGCACCAGCACCACCACAGCAGTGCGAGCACGACCATCGCGCCGACCACCCGCACCGGCGAGGGCGCGGCCGCCATCAGGGCGGTGACCTGCGTGATCGCATACACGAACACCAGGTCGAAGAAGAGCTCCGCGGGCGTCACCGCGTGGTCGTCCCCGGTGGCCACCATGCGGGCCCGTTCCCTGCTCCACGCCATGTCTCTCTCCCCCTCCGGGGAGACCACCCCCGGCCACCCCGGCGCGAACAATACTCACGCCCGGCGCCCGGTGGCAGACGGTTCCCGCCACCGGCCGCGCCACACCCGCGCACGACCTGCGCCGCCGCGATCGCCCATGGAACAGCGGGAGTCGAACCTCGCCGCCCTGGCCTCCTGTCGGACGTCGGTGCGCCTGGCCGTCGGGGGCGGCTCCCTGTCGGCTCGGGGAGCCGGACGGGGAGCCACGCCGGACGACACCCGGCGAACGCAGGCGGACTTCGACGACCGTCGTGCCACTCAGAACGTGGGAGAGCGGGCGGTGTGCGCGAGGCCGGGGGAGGCGCCGCATTACCTCCCACGTAATCGACCCCCGCCCCGCCGCCCGGCATGCTCGGAGACACCGGAACCCGGGCGGCGCACTCCGCTCGGGCTCCGGGTCCACCACCAGCGCGAACGTCCCCCATGGAGGGTGATCCGCCATGTCCCAGGCCCTGCTCGCCGGCCTTGCCCGCACCACCCGTCCGCAGTCCGCGGTGCGCCGCTTCCTCGCCCTCGACGCCGTCGTCACCGGGGCGAACGGCATCGCCTACGCCGTCGCCTCCGGCCCGCTCGGGGAGCTCCTCGGCGTCGACGCGGGCCTCCTGCTCGAACTGGGCGTCCTGCTCGCCGTGTACGCCGCCGGTGTCGCCTGGCTCGCGAGCCGCCCGCAGCCGCCGGCGCTCGGTGTGAAGCTCGTCGTCGACATCAACGCGCTCTGGGCCGTCCTCAGCATCGTCGCCCTCGTCGCCTGGCTTGAGCCGACCACTGCCGGCCTGGTGTGGACACCCCTTCAGGCGGCCACCGTCGGCGGCTTCGCCCTCGCGCAGTGGGCGGCCCTCCGGGCCGTCGCCGCCAGGCCGTCCCTTCCGGCTTGACCGGCAGGATCCGAAAGAGACGACCTAGCCGCCGAACGGCGGCAGGGACTGGAGGTACACGACCGTCGCCGGGTCGGCCGGGAGGAACGTCTCGATGGCCAGCTCGGCGACCGTCACGTCCAGCGGGGTGTTGAACGTCGAGATCGACGACACGAACGACAGCACCCGCCCGTCGTGCTCGATCCGCAGCGGCAGCGCGAAGTACGGGTACAGCTCGTCGGGACCCGGCGCGCCCGCCCCGTCCCCGTCGTCCGCGCCCGGCGGCGGGGGATACGCCAGCACCTCCGCGTACAGCGCCCGCAGCGACTCCGAGCGGGCCAGCCCGATCTGACGCTCCATCTGGTGCAGCAGATGCCCGCGCCACTCCGGCAGGTTCCGGATCCGGGGCGCGAGCCCTTCCGGATGCAGGGTGACCCGCATCGCGTTCAGCGGCGGCGTCAGCAGATGCTCCGGCAGCCCGTCGAGCAGCAGCCCGATGGCCCGGTTCGCCGCCACCACCGTGTACGAGCCGTCCACCACGAGCGCCGGATACGGCTCGTACCCCTGCAGCAGCTGCTCGATGCCCGCCCGCAGCGTCTCCAGACGCGGGGCGTCGAGCGGCGACTCCGCGTACCGGGGCGCGTACCCGGCGGCCAGCAGCAGGGCGTTCCGCTCGCGGACCGGCACCTCCAGGTGCTCGGCCAGCCTGAGGATCATCTCCTCGCTCGGCCGGGAACGGCCCGTCTCCACGAACGAGATGTGCCGCGCGGAGGAGTCCGCACGCAGCGCCAGCTCCAGCTGGCTCAGCCGCCGCTGCTCGCGCCAACCGCGCAGCAGTGGCCCCACTCCCGTGTCGCTCACGACCGTTGTCATGGCCAGACGGTATCTCAGAGGGGGACCCGGGTAGTTTCCTCCGGGGACCCCTGTCCGTCACCCGCACCACCCGACCGGAGGGAGCACCGCCGTGCCCACACAGCCGCTGTCGCAGAAGGAGATCGAGGACCGACTGCGGGAGCTCCCCGGCTGGTCCGTCGAGGACGATCGGCTCACCCGCGAGTACCGGCTCGGCGACCACTTCGCGGCGACCGCGTTCGTCGTCCATGTGGCCAGGATCCAGCAGGAGCTCGACCACCACTCGGATCTGACCCTCGGCTACAACACCGTCGCCCTGTCCGTGAACACCCACTCCGCCGGCGGCGCCGTCACCGACAAGGACTTCGGGCTCGCCGAGCGCGTGGAGGGAATCGCCCCGGGCCACGGCGCCGCCTGACACACGGTCACCCTCCGCACGTCACCCACCACCTGCCACCCACCACCCACCACCTGCCTCTTCGTACGGTCACTCCCCTCGTACGATCGTCGGCATGGCGGACACCCTGCTCGACTACGAGACCGAAGCGGCGCACTACGACCGGACCCGGGGCGGGGTGCCCCGGGCCGGTGCCGCGGCCGAGGCCGTCCTGAGCCTCGTGCCGCCCGGCGCCCGGACCCTGCTCGACCTGGCCTGCGGAACCGGCCTCGTCACCGAACGGCTCACCCGGCCGGGACTGCGCGTCTACGGGGCCGACGCCGCCCACGCCATGCTGCGGGTCGCCGAGGGACGCGTACCCGGCCGGGTCGTCCGCGCCGACGCCCGGCGACTGCCGTTCCCCGACGCCTCCCTGGACGCGGTCGGCGCCGTCTGGCTGCTGCACCTCGTCCCCTTCGCCGCGGAGATCGTCGCCGAGGCCGCCCGCGTCCTGCGCCCCGGCGGCGTCCTGATCGCCACCGTCGACAAGGACGCGGCCCACGACGTCGGCAGCGACATCGACACGATCCTCCGCCCGTACCGCTCGGCCGGGGCGGCCTCCGACCGGGCCGACCTCATCACCGGGTACGCCGCCGCCCACGGTCTCGCGCCCGCCCCCGGCACCCACTTCGCGGGACACAGCCAGGGCGGCACCCCGCGCGACACCGTACGGAAGCTGCGCGCCGGGTACTTCGCCTCCTGGTTCCCCGGTGACGCGGCGGCCGTCGAGACGCTCGCCACCGCCCTCGCCGCCCTCCCGGACCAGGACCGGCCCCGTGCCGATCCCCGGTACCGGCTCGCCCGATTCGTACGGCAGGACTGAGGAGGGAAGCGCGGGCCGCCGGCTCAGGCCGCCTCGCCGGCCCAGGTCGCGTCCGCGAACGCCCCGAAGGAGCGCGGCTCGCGGCCCAGGACCCGCTTCACCCCGTCCGTCACCGAGGCGTTGTGGCCGTCGAGGAGCGTCGCGAACAGGGCCGCGAGCCATTCGGCCTCCGGGGCCGGCAGCCCGAACTCGGTGAGCATCGCCGCGTACTCGGACCGGGACGCCGACCGGTAGGCCACCGGACGCCCCGAGGCACGCGAGATCTCCGCCACCACCTCCGCGAAGCCGATCGGACGGGGTCCCGTCAGCTCGTGCACCCGCCCCGCGTGGCCCTCCGTCGTCAGGGTCTCGACGACCACGTCCGCGAGGTCGTCCACGTCGATGAACGGCTCGGCCGTGTCACCCGCCGGGAAGACGACCACGCCCTCCGCGACCCCCTCCGCGAGCAGCCCCTCGGAGAAGTTCTGCGCGAAGAACGAGGCGCGCACGACGGTCAGTTCCACCCCGACCGCCGCCGCACGCAGGGCCTCCTCCGCCACGACGGCCTCCGGCTCCCCGCGCCCGGACAGCACCGTCAGCCGCCGTACGCCGTGCTCCGCGGCCAACCGGCCGAAGGTCTCCATCGCCTCGACCCCGCCCGGCGCGGCGAGATCCGGGTAGTAGGCCACGTACGCGGCGTCCGCGCCCCGCAGTGCCGGGCCCCAGGTCTCCGGAGCCTCCCAGTCGAAGGGCGTCGAGCCGGAACGGGACCCGGCGCGGACGGTCGCCCCGCGCGCCGTGAGCCGCTCGGCCACGCGACGCCCGGTCTTGCCGGTGGCGCTCGTCACCAGGACGGTCGCGCTCCCGCCGTTCGGGCTGTGCCCGTTCGTGCTCTGCTCGTTCGTGCTCTGCCCGTTCGCGCTCCGGCCGTTCGTGCCCTGCTCGTTCCGCGTGTCGTTCGTCTGGTTCGTCATGGGTCAAGACTCCCGCCCACGGCGCCCGCAGCCCATGCTCCGCCGTCTCACACCCCTATGTCTCCGTCTCACGGCCCGCCTACCCTGGTGACCCATGGACGCACTCGCCGGACTCCTCGACGGACCACGCGCCAGGGGCGCCTTCCTGCTCCGCATGGTCATGGAGCCGCCGTGGTCGGTGCGCATCGAGGACGGCGCACCGATCTGCGTGATGTGCGTGACCGAGGGCGAGGCCTGGGTCGTTCCCGCCACCGGCGACCCCGTCGTGCTGCGGCCCGGGGACATCGCCATCGTCCGGGGCCCGCGGCCGTACACCGTCGCCCACGCCCCCGACGCCCCGCCCAGCGCCGTCATCGGGCCCGACGGCGTCTGCACCACCCTCAGCGGCGAGCCGCTCGCCGACCGCATGCGGCTCGGCGTCCGCACCTGGGGCAACGCGCCCGACGGGGGCACCACGGTCCTCGTCGGCACGTACCGGATGGACGGCGAGGTCGGCCGCCGGCTGCTCGACGCCCTGCCGGAGCTGCTCCATCTGCCCGCCGACGCGTGGAACTGCCCCCTCATGCCGTTCCTCGGCACGGAGATCGCCCGCGACGAACCCGGCCAGACCGTCGTCCTCGACCGGGTCCTCGACCTCCTGCTCATCTCCGGAGTCCGCGCCTGGTTCTCCCGGCCGGGTGCCGAGGCCCCCGCCTGGTACCGCGCCATGGGTGATCCGGTCGTCGGCCGTGCCCTGCGACTGCTCCAGGACGACCCCGCCCATCCCTGGACCGTCGCCTCGCTGGCCGCGAAGGCGGGCGTGTCCCGGGCCGCGCTCGCCCGCCGCTTCACGGAACTCGTCGGCGAGCCCCCGATGGCGTACCTCACCGACTGGCGGCTCGCGCTCGCCGCCGATCTGCTGCGCGAGAGCGACGCCACCGTCGAGTCCGTCGCCCGGCAGGTCGGCTACAGCGGCGCCTTCGCCCTCAGTGCCGCCTTCAAGCGGGTCAGGGGCGTCAGCCCGCAGGAGCACCGCGCCGGGGCATGAGTCGGCGGGTATGACGATACGAGCAACACAGGATCGATTTTCTTGCCAGAACGGCAACGCTTCTCGCGCTCGCGGCCGACTCGACGCACCCTGGACCCATGAGCCAGCACACCGCAACGCAGCACGGCCACTCGCACGGCGACGGGCACGCGCACCAGCACATTCCCGGTGCCCCGCACGCCGCCGGGCACAAGCACGGCCACGGTTCCCACCACCACGGCGCCCCTCTCGACTGGAACGAGATCGCCCCGCTCCTGGAGTGGCAGGCGGAGATCGAGAGCCCCGCCTACGCGGACGCCGCCGCCTGGCTCGGCACGCTCACCGCCGTGCAGGGCGTCCGCCGGGTCCTCGACGTCGGCAGCGGCCCCGGTGTCGTCACCGGCGTCCTCGCCGAGGCCTTCCCGGCGGCCGGGGCGGTCGCCGTCGACGGCAGCCCCGAGCTCCTCGTCCGTGCCCGTGAACGCGCCGTGGAACGCGGTCTCGGCGCCCGGGTCTCCACGCTTCACGCCGAACTCCCGGAAGGCATCGCCGAACTGGGGAAGGCCGACGTGATCTGGGCGGGCAACTCCCTGCACCACATCGGCGACCAGCGGGCCGCGCTCGTCGAGTTCGCGGGCCTGCTGAACCCCGGCGGCCTGATGGTCCTCGTCGAGGGCGGGCTGCCCAGCCGGTACCTGCCCTGGCACCTCGGCTTCGGCCGGCCGGGCCTGGAGGCGCGCCTCGACGCCGCCAACGCCGACCGGTTCGCCGAGATGCGGGCGGACACCCCCGGCCACAAGGACGAGCCGGACGACTGGCGGGCCCTGCTCGCCGACGCGGGCCTCACCCCCGCAGGCACCCGCACCTTCCTCACCGACGTCCCCGCGCCGGTGTCCCCGGTCGTACGGGAGCTGGCCCTCACCCACTTCGGCCGGGTCCGGGACAGCTTCGGCGACCGCCTCGACGCGGACGACCGCGCGATGCTCGACCGGCTCCTCGACCCGGCCGACGCGCTGTCGCTCCACCACCGCACGGACCTCTTCTACCTCGCGGCCCGCACGGTCCACACCGCTCGCAAGGGCTGAGGACCGCCGCGCCCGGGCCGGCCGTATCCCGGCGGGGTACCGCCGCGTCCCCGGCCGTATCCCGGCGGGGTCAGGACACCGGTTCCAGCCGCCACCACTGGAACGGGGAGTCGGTGTCCTCCCACTGCCGTACGCTGCCGCCGTCCTCCTTCGAGTCGTCGGCTACCTCCAGGAACAGCCCGCTGATGAAGCTCACGAGGGCGACCGTCCCCGGCGACTGCAGGTCCTGCTCGATGATCCACTCCTGCGCGCCGAAGTTGTTCGCCTTCCACTGCTGGATGTCGGCGCCGTTCTCCGTGGAGGCGTTGGCGACGTCGAGCCGCTTGCCGCTGGCCGCGTTGACCAGGTGGTGGAGCCCGCCGCCGTTCGGCACGGAGGTGATGTGCCAGTGCTGTCCCGGGGTGCCGTTCTCGGTGCCCTGCTGCACCTTGGCACCGCTGCGGCTCGACCCCTGGTACACCTCGAGGAGCAGCCCGCTGGCCACGTTCCGCACCCGGTAGAGGCCGTCCTCGACGGGCACCGGAGAACCACCACTCACCGAATCGACTCCCTCACTCGCCGTTCGCCACGCTGCCGCACGGTCCGCCGTCGACTCTATGCCGGGGGTACGACAACGGCGCCGGGGTCCGGGCGGACCTCGGCGCCGTCGTCACCGTCATCGTCGTCGTCGTGGTGCGCCGCCCGTCGGACGCGCCGCGCGATCGGTCAGGCGCCGAACTCCGCCGGGTCCGGGCCCAGTCGGCGGCTCTCGTCGAGGGCGGCGATCGCCGCCAGGTCCTCGGCGTCCAGCTCGAAGCCGAAGACGTCGATGTTCTCCTGGATGCGCGACGGGGTGACCGACTTCGGGATCACCACGTTCCCCAGCTGGAGGTGCCAGCGCAGCACCACCTGGGCCGGGGTCCGCCCGTGCTTGCGGCCGATCGCGACGATCGCCGGCACGTCCAGGAGCCCCTTGCCCGAGCCGAGCGGCGACCACGCCTCGGTCGCGATGCCGTGCCGGGCGTGCGCGTCCCGCGACGCCTGCTGGGAGAGCTGCGGGTGGAGCTCGATCTGGTTGACGGCGGGCACCACCGAGGTCTCCCCGATCAGCCGCTCCAGGTGCTCCGGGAGGAAGTTCGAGACACCGATCGCCTTGGCGCGCCCGTCCGCGTGGATCTTCTCGAACGCGCGGTAGGTGTCGACGTACGCGCCCTTCGAGGGGACCGGCCAGTGGATCAGGTACAGGTCGACGTAGTCGAGCCCGAGCTTGTCGAGCGAGGCGTCGAAGGCCTTCAGCGTCGAGTCGAAGCCCTGCTCGCTGTTCCACAGCTTGGTGGTGACGAACAGGTCCTCGCGAGCGATCCCGGACGCGGCGACGGCACGGCCCGTGCCTTCCTCGTTGCCGTAGATCGCGGCGGTGTCGATCGAGCGGTAGCCGGCTTCCAGGGCGGTCGCCACGGCCGTCGCGGCCTCGTCGTCCGGCACCTGCCAGACACCGAAGCCCAGCTGCGGCATCCGCACGCCGTTGTTCAGGGTGACCGAGGGAACCTTGCTGTCCGTGCTCACGTGGAGGGGATCCTTACGTTGTCGCGGGTCTTGCCTGACTGCTCCCACCCTCAACGATCCGGGGAAGTCATGCATTCCGTCTCCCGGGTCACGATGCCCCCGGTCCCCGCTCAGCCGTACAGCGCCGCGACCTCCGCCGCGTACGCCCGCTCGATCGCCTTCCGCTTCAGCTTCAGGGACGGGGTCAGCAGCCCGTGCTCCTCGCTGAACGGATGCGCCAGGATCCGGAAGGTGCGGATGGACTCGGCCTGCGAGACCAGCGTGTTCGCCGCCACCACCCCCCGCCGGATCTCCGTCTCCAGGGAGGGATCGCGTACGAGCTCCGCCGGTGCGAGCGGCGCCCGCCCCTGCATCGCGAGCCAGTGCTCCACCGCCTCCTGGTCGATGGTCACGAGCGCGGCGATGTACGGCCTGTCGTTGCCGACGACGATGCACTGGGCGATCAGCGGATGCGCCCGCACCCGCTCCTCGAGGGCGGTCGGCGCGACGCTCTTGCCGCCCGAGGTCACCAGGATCTCCTTCTTGCGCCCGGTGATCGTCAGATAGCCGTCCTCGTCGAGGGAGCCCAGGTCCCCGGTGGCCAGCCAGCCGTCGTTGAGGACGGCTGCGGTCGCCTCGGGGGCGTTGAGGTAGCCGGAGAAGACCTGGCCGCCGTGCAGCCACACCTCGCCGTCCTCCGCGATGTGCACCGTCGTCCCCGGGACCGGCTGCCCCACCGTGCCGTACCGCGTCCGCTCCGGCGGGTTCGCGGTCGCGGCGGCCGAGGACTCCGTCAGGCCGTACCCCTCGAAGACCGTCACCCCCGCACCCGCGAAGAACAGCCCCTGCCGGCGGTCCATCGCCGAACCGCCCGACATCGCGTGCCGAAGCCGTCCGCCGAGGGCCGCGCGGACCTTCGCGTACACCGTCTTCTCGAAGAACTGGTGCTGCACCCGCAGCGCCGCCGAAGGCCCCGGGCCGGTACCGAAGGCCTTGTGCTCCAGGGCCTCCGCGTACGCGACCGCCACCTCCACGGCCTTGTCGAACGGGCCCGTCTTCCCCTCCCGCTCCGCCTTGCGCCGCGCCGCGTTGAAGACCTTCTCGAAGACGTACGGCACGGCCAGGACGAAACTCGGCCGGAAGGCGGCGAGGTCCGGGATCAGGTCCACCGCCGCCATCACCGGCTGGTGCCCCAGCTTCACCCCGGTCCGGACCGCCGCCACCTCCACCATGCGCCCGAAGACGTGCGCGAGCGGCAGGAACAGCAGCGTCGACGCCTCCTCGCCCGGCCGGGAACGGAACACCGACTCCCAGCGCCCCACCAGCATGTCCGTCTCGAACATGAAGTTGGAATGGGTGATCACACAGCCCTTGGGGCGGCCCGTCGTCCCCGAGGTGTAGATGACCGTCGCGACCGTCTCCGGGGTCACCGCCCGCCGGTGCCGGTGCACGACGTCCTCGTCGATGTCCGCCCCGGCGGCCGTCAGCTCGGCCACCGCGCCCGCGTCCAGCTGCCACAGGCGCTGGAGCCGGGGCAGCCGGTCGATCACCGATCCGATCGTCATCGCGTGGTCCTCGTGCTCCACCACGCAGGCCGTGACCTCGGAGTCGTGCAGCATCCAGAAGACCTGCTCGGCGGAGGACGTCGGATAGATCGGCACGGGCTGTGCGCCGAGCGTCCACAGCGCGAAGTCGAAGAGCGTCCACTCGTAGCGGGTGCGGGCCATGACGGCGACCCGGTCGCCGAACCGCACCCCCTCCGCGATCAGCCCTTTCGCCAGACCGAGGATCTCGTCCCGGAACCGCGCGGCCGTCACGTCCCGCCACTCGCCGTCCGGACCCTTCCGGCCGAACGTGATCCGCTCCGGCTCCGTCAGGGCACGCTCGAACACGGCGTCCGCCAGACCGCCGACCTGAGGCGCCGCCTCGACGGGCGGCACGGTGAACTCGCGCACTGACCTGCTCCTCGACGGCTCGATGGCTGGAAAAGCTCGTTGTAGCGCTCCGTACGGCGCGGGTGACGGTACCCCACGGGACTGCCCGGCGGGAGGGCCTTTCACCAAGCCGGGACATACCGTGTTCGCACAGGTCAGGATGGGTGGCAGAGTCAAGTCACAGATGCTGCGGGGGCGTTACCGACCGCTCGGTACGTCCGCCGGGCGGGAATCTCCACGGAATCTGTACGGGCCGCTCACGGGCCGCCACCCGACGAGGCACCGCACGTGCACGTGCGGGGCTGTTCGGACGGGGCCGCACGTGCGCGTGGGGAGCCGACCGGACGGGGCCGCCGTGTGCTCGGCGGTCCCGCCCGGGCCGCACCGGGACCGGCGTCAGGCCGGCCGGTGCAGCCGGTCGCCGCCCGCCAGGATCGCCTCCGCCAGCGCGTCCGCAGCCTCCTGCACCGCCCCGCCCCGGCGCCCCGCGCGCAGCACGAAGCCGACGTCGCCGAGTTCCGGAAGCCCCGCCACCGGCACCAGACCCGGCGGCACCAGACCCCGCGTGTGCGCCATCACGCCGAGACCCGCCCGGGCCGCCGCCACGTTCGCGCTCAGGCTGGAACTCGTACACGCGATCCGCCACGCCCGCCCGTGCCCCTCCAGGGCCTCCAGGGCCCGCGCCCGGGTGATCCCCGGCGGCGGATAAAGGATCAGCGGAACCGGACGGTCGGGATCCAGCCGAAGGCCCGGCGCCCCGATCCAGATCAGGGAGTCCTCCCACACGAGCCGCCCCTCGCTCTCCCCGTCGCGCCGCTTGGCCAGGATCAGATCCAGCCGGCCCGCGGCGAGCCGTGCCTGGAGCGTGCCGGACAGCTCGACCGTCAGCTCCAGGTCGACCTCCGGGTGCTCGCGCCGGAACGACTCCAGGATCTCCGGCAGCCGGGTCGTCACGAAGTCCTCCGACGCCCCGAAGCGCAGCCGCCCGCGCAGCCGCGTCCCGCCGAAGTAGGCCGCCGCCCGCTCCTGGGCCTGGAGGATCGTGCGCGCGAAGCCGAGCATCGCCTCGCCGTCCTCGGTCAGCGCCACCCGATGGGTGTCCCGGGTGAACAGCGGCCGGCCCGTCGCCTCCTCCAGGCGCCGCACGTGCTGGCTGACGGTCGACTGCCGCAGCCCGAGGCGGTCCGCGGCCCGGGTGAAGCTCAGCGTCTGGGCCACGGCGAGGAAGGTGCGGAGATGAGTGGGCTCGTACACAGGACGACCGTAACGCCCGCAAGCCGTGATCATCGCGAATCGCGATGACAGTCAGTGCACTGTGCGGGATTCCCGATCACCGGGTCCTGGGCCAGGATGGAAAGGCGCGAGGCGCCCTCTCGCCGTGCACAGAGCAGTGGAGCCCATGACCGCCCGTACGCCCGCCCCCACCCCGCGCGGAGACCGCACCGGTACCCCGCGCGGAGACCGCACCGGTACCCCGCGCGGAGACCGCACCGGTACCCCGCGCGGAGACCGCCCCGGTACCCCGCGACGCGCCCTCCGGCTGCCCGCCTGGCTGCCCGTCGACGGGTACGTCCTGGCGCTGCTCGGCACGGTCGGCCTCGCCGCGCTCCTCCCCGCGTCCGGCGGCGCCGCCCGCGTCGCGGAAGGCACGGCCACCGGAGCCGTGGCCCTCCTCTTCTTCCTCTACGGGGCACGGCTCTCCACCCGCGAGGCGCTCGACGGCCTCAAGCACTGGCGGCTCCACCTCACCGTCCTCGGCAGCACCTTCCTGCTCTTCCCGCTCCTCGGACTCGCCGCCCGCGGCCTCGTCCCCACCGTGCTCACCCCCCAGCTCTACAGCGGCCTCCTCTTCCTCTGCCTGGTGCCGTCCACCATCCAGTCCTCCATCGCCTTCACGTCGATCGCCCGCGGCAACGTGCCCGCCGCGATCTGCGCGGGCTCCTTCTCCTCCCTCGCCGGCATCGTCCTCACCCCGCTGCTCGCCGCGCTCCTCCTCGGCAACAGCGCGGGCGGCCTCTCCGCCGACGCGCTCCTGAAGATCGTGCTCCAGCTCCTCGTACCGTTCCTCGCCGGACAATTCCTGCGACGTTGGGTCGGCGGCCTCCTCGTCCGCCACAGGAAGGTCCTCGGGTACGTCGACCGGGGCTCGATACTCCTCGTCGTCTACACCGCCTTCAGCCAGGGCATGGTCGCCGGCATCTGGCACCTGGTGACCCCGGCCCGGCTCGGCCTGCTGCTCGCCGTCGAGGCCGTCCTGCTCGCGGCGATGCTGGCCCTGACCTGGTACGGAGCCGGGCGTCTCGGCTTCGGCCGGGCGGACCGCATCGCGATCCAGTTCGCCGGTTCGAAGAAGAGCCTGGCGGCGGGACTGCCGATGGCGAGCGTCCTCTTCGGCGCCCAGGCGGCGCTCGCCGTGCTCCCGCTGATGCTCTTCCACCAGATGCAGCTGATGGTGTGCGCGGTGATCGCGAAGCGCCGCGCGCGTGACGCGGAGGGGAATCCCGGGACGGACGGGACCCCGGCGGCTCCCTCAGGGGCTCCCTCCGTAGGCCGGATCACACCCACGACCACCCCGGGATGATCATCCCGGCCGCTACGGTGCTCCCATGCCCGCACTCGATCCCGGCCGCACCGCGCTCGTCCTCGTCGACCTCATGGAACGCATCGTCGCGCTGCCCCTCGCACCCCGCCCCGGCACCGACGTCCTCACGGCCGCCACCCGCCTCGCCGACACCTTCCGGGCGGCCGGCGCGCCCGTCGTCCACATCCGGGTCGAACGACCGAACGTCGAAGCCCAGCCGCCCGGCAGCGACCTCGTCGCCGGCCTCGTGCGGGAGGGCGAGCCCGTCGTCGTCAAGCGCACCATCGGCGGCTTCCAGGGCACCGGGCTCCACGAAATCCTCACCGGGTTCGGCGCCACCACCCTGGTCCTCGGCGGCATCGCCACCAACCTGGGTGTCGAGTCCACGGCCCGCGCCGCCGGAGACCTCGGCTACGACCTCGTCTTCGCCGAGGACGCCATGAGCGCGCTCACCGCCGACGAACACCGCGCCTCCGTCGACCTCGACTTCCCGCGCCTCGGAACGGTCGCCCCCGTCGCCGCGATCACCCTGGAAGCCCCGGCCACCCCGGACGGCCGCGCGTGACCCCGGTCCCGATACGTTACGGGGCCCGCCCCTGCTCCCTCGTCGTCTGCCGCGGCTGCTGCTGCGGCGACGCCCGCAAGAACCCCGGCACCGACCACGCCGGACAGCTCGCCCGCCTCCGGGAGGCCGCCGCGGCCTCCGGCGGCCGGCTCGCCGTCCGTACGAGCGACTGCCTCGGCCCCTGCGCCCAGGCCAACATCGTCGTCGTCCAGCCCTCCACCGAGGGCCGGCGGCGCGGCGGCCGGGCCGCCTGGATCGCCTTCACCCTCGACCAGGACTCCCTCGACGACATCCTCGCCTGGACGGCCGCCGGCGGCCCCGGCATCGCCCCGCCCCCGGCCACTCTCGCCCTCCAGATGATCGACCCGCCGAAGAACTGACCCCGTCCGCGGCCCCACGCCATGCCGTGGGGCCCGTGGGGCGCCCGGGTCCTTGTCACGGTCGGCCAAGGGCTACGGGGGAATCTTGGTGGTTTACGTCACCTGTTACCCATCAGTCGCTGGCAACACTGGGAAATCCTGCCGGACGATCGAACCACCGAGGGGGTCCCGGGATGACGGGCACTCGCATTGCCGCGCTCGGGCACTACCAGCCCGCCAAGGTGCTCACCAACCATGACCTCGCGGAGTTGGTCGACACCGACGACGCGTGGATCACCAGCCGGGTCGGTATCCGCACCCGGCACATCGGGGGGCCCGACGAACCCGTCGACGAGCTCGCCGCGCACGCGGCGGGCAAGGCCCTGGCCACCGCCGGGCTCACCCCCGACGACATCGACCTCGTCCTCGTCGCGACCTCGACGGCCATCGACCGCTCGCCGAACACGGCCGCCCGCGTCGCCGCCCGCCTCGGAATGACCTCGCCGGCCACCATGGACCTCAACGTGGTCTGCGCCGGGTTCACCCACGCCCTGGCCACCGCCGACCACGCCGTGCGGGCCGGTGGGTCCCGCCGCGCCCTGGTCATCGGCGCCGACAAGATGAGCGACGTGGCCGACTGGACCGACCGCACGACCTGCGTCCTCGTCGGCGACGGCGCGGGCGCCGCGATCGTCGAGGCCGTGGACGACGAGGCGCCGGGGGCCGTGCGCGGCATCGGCCCGGTCCTGTGGGGCTCGGTCCCGGAGATGGGCCACGCCGTCCGGATCGAGGGCACCCCGCCCCGCTTCGCCCAGGAGGGCCAGAGCGTCTACCGCTGGGCCACCCAGCAGCTGCCCGCCCTCGCCCGGCAGGCGTGCGAGCGGTCCGGCATCGGCCCCGAGGAACTCGCGGGCGTCGTCCTGCACCAGGCCAACCTGCGGATCATCGAGCCGCTCGCCGCGAAGATCGGCGCCGTCAACGCGATCGTCGCCCGCGATGTCGTGGACTCCGGCAACACCTCGGCCGCCTCCATCCCGCTGGCCCTCGCCAAGCTCGTCGAACGCGGCGAACTCGCCTCCGGAGCCCCGGTCCTCCTCTTCGGCTTCGGCGGCAACCTGTCGTACGCGGGCCAGGTCGTCCGGGTGCCGTAGAGACGGGCCCGCGCGGGCCGCGCGGGCCGCCGCCGTTCCCTGTCGCCGCCCCGTACTCCGTTCGGCGGAGCCCGGTGGCGGTGCGCCGGTGGCGGACCTAGCTTCGATCGCGGTGAGGGTCGTCGTATTCCGGGCACGGAATCGCTCCGTGACCGCCCCTCCCGTGATCTGGAGGACCGTCATGCGCGCGATACGTGCCGCTTCCGCCGCCCTGCTGAGCGCCGTCGTCGTCGTGGTCACGGTCGCACCGGCCGCCCTGGCGGGCGAGGACGACCGCGGCATCACGTCCTTCGGCTTCTCCGTCAGCCCCGAGACCGTCGCCCCCGGCGGCACCGTGACGCTGAAGTCCGACGGCTGCGAAGTGCCGTCGGTGACCGTCACCTCCGGGGTGTTCGACACCGTGACCCTCGACGAGGGCCGTTCGGGCAGCGCGACCGTCGACCTCGACGCCAAGGCCGGGGCCCAGTACGAGATCACCTTCGACTGCAAGGGCGAGCGCGGCACCGCCACCCTCACCGTCGCCCAGGGCGACACCGGAGGGAACACCACCGGACACGACGAGGGCATGCCGTCCGGAGCGAACAAGGGCGTGAAGGCCGGCTACGGCACCGCCGCCGCCTCCGACGCGGACACCGACGGCCTCGGCGTCACCGAGGTGGTCACGGGCGTGCTGCTCATCGTCGGGGCGCTCGGCGCCGCCATCGTCCTGACCCGCCGCCGCGACCTCGACGGCCGCGCCTGACGGCCGGGACCAGGGGGGCCTGAAACGGCCCCTCCGCCCCGGTGTGACGAGGTCCGGGACGGAGGGGCGCCACACAGGCGGACGCCCGTGAGCGGGCTCCGCCGCGTACGCGCCAAGGGCGCCCCGGCGGCGGGCAGGACGACGGCACGAAGCCAGTGCGGACCGTGTGCAGTCGGTGCGGACGGCATGAAGTCGGTGCGGACGGTGTGCAGTCGGCGCGGACGGCACGAAGTCGGCGCGGACGGTGTGCAGTCGGTGCGTTCACGGTGCGAGGAGGAGAGCGGGCGTGGGGCGGTCGGACGGTGCGGGGCGGCACGGCGCGTGGGGGCTCGTCGCCGTGGTCCTGCTCGTCGGCGTGCACCTCGTGCGCGGTGGTACGGACGAGCTCCGGGCCGACGGCCCCCCGCAGCCGCTCGCCGTCGCCGCACCCGACGCAGCCCGCGCCGAAGCCGCACTCGTCCCCTCCTCCGCACCCGATCCGCTGACCCCGTCGACCCCGCTCCGGGTCCGTGTCCCGGCCGTCCGGATCGACGCGCCGATCACCAAGGTCGGGCTCGACGCCGACGGCTGGATCGAGGCCCCTCCGCCCGAGGAGGACCGGCTCGCGGGCTGGTTCACCGGCGCGGTCACCCCCGGCGAGCGCGGCACCGCCGTCGTCGTCGGGCACGTAGACGTCCCCGGCGGCCGGGCCGTCTTCTACGACCTGGGCGCCCTCCGCAAGGGACACCGCGTGGAGATCGCCCGCCGCGACGGCCGGACCGCCGTCTTCGCCGTGTACGGGGTCGAGGTCGTCCCCAAGGAGGGCTTCCCCGCCGAGCGGGTCTACGCCGACGCGGGCGTGCCCGAGCTCCGCCTGATCACCTGCGGCGGCACGTTCACCGAGGAGAACGGCTACGCGGGCAACGTGGTGGTCTCGGCCCGCCTGGTCGGGGTCCGCTGACCCTTCTCCCGCCCCCGACCCCGTCTTTGTCCCCAATCGGGAAAAAGTCAGAGCGGATTCATGCGCAACTTCTTCCCACTCCGGTGAGCCGCTGCTACGTTCCCCTCGAAAGCACGAAGACGAGCGGGTACGAGAGGGAGGGGCGCGTGAGACGCATGACGGCACGACCTGCCAACCGACATCAGGCGCGACTCCTCAGGCTGTTGCGCGACGGAGGACCCAACTCCCGCGCCCAGCTGGGGGATCAGATCGATCTCTCCCGTTCCAAGCTCGCCGTCGAGGTCGACCGGCTCCTGGAGACCGGTCTCGTCGTCGCCGACGGCTTCGCCGCCTCCCGGGGCGGCCGTCGCTCGCACAACATCCGGCTCGCACCCGAACTCCGCTTCCTCGGCATCGACATCGGCGCCACCTCCATCGATGTCGCCGTCACCAACGCCGAGTTGGAGGTGCTCGGGCACCTCAACCACCCCATGGACGTCCGCGAGGGCCCCGTCGCCGTCTTCGAGCAGGCCCTGTCGATGGCGGCGAAGCTCCGCTCCACCGGGCTCGCGGAAGGCTTCGACGGCGCCGGCATCGGCGTCCCCGGACCCGTCCGCTTCCCCGAGGGCGTCCCCGTCGCACCGCCGATCATGCCCGGCTGGGACGGCTTCCCCGTACGGGAGGCGCTCAGCCAGGAACTCGGCTGCCCCGTCATGGTCGACAACGACGTGAACCTCATGGCCATGGGGGAGCAGCACGCCGGAGTCGCCCGCTCGGTCGGCGACTTCCTCTGCGTCAAGATCGGCACCGGTATCGGCTGCGGCATCGTCGTCGGCGGAGAGGTCTACCGCGGTACGACGGGCAGCGCGGGCGACATCGGGCACATCCAGGTCGAGCCCGACGGCCGCCCTTGCGCCTGCGGCAACAACGGCTGCCTGGAAGCCCACTTCAGCGGTGCCGCCCTGGCGCGTGACGCCGAGGAAGCGGCACGCGGCGGCGGGTCGGAGGAACTCGCCGCCCGGCTCGCGTCGGCCGGCCGGCTCACCGCCGTCGACGTCGCGGCGGCCGCCGCGGCCGGAGACGCCACCTCACTCGCCCTCATCCGTGAGGGCGGAAACCGGGTCGGGCAGGTCATCGCCGGACTCGTCAGCTTCTTCAACCCCGGTCTGGTGGTGATCGGAGGCGGTGTCACCGGCCTCGGTCACAACCTCCTCGCCAGCGTCCGCACCCAGGTCTACCGGCAGTCCTTGCCGCTGGCCACCGGCAACCTGCCCATCGTCCTCGGCGAACTGGGCCAGACAGCCGGCGTCACGGGCGCGGCCCGCCTCATCAGCGACCACCTCTTCTCCCCGGCGTAACAAGGTTCAAGGGCACCCGCCCCTCCCTCCCCGGGACATCGTCCAGGGGACCCGGGGGCGGAACGGACGGGCGCACACCCCACCGGCCCGCACCCCTCGCACGACCGCGCGCCCCGGCGCACCTGCACACACGGCACCACCCCGCACTCCACACGCCCCGGCGCCCGCCGTACACCCCGCGCCCCCAGGCGCGCCCACACCCGCCGTAGCACCCCGTAACCCCACGCGCCCCAACCCACGCGTCCCAGCCCACCCGCACCCCGCCGGACGGCCACCCGCACTCGCCGAGGGGATATCCGCCATGCCCGAACACCCCCCGTCCCTCCTCACCATGTCCGGAATCACCAAATCCTTCCCCGGCGTCCGCGCCCTCGACGGAGTGGACCTGGAGGTCGCGCCCGGCGAGGTCCACTGCCTCCTCGGCCAGAACGGCGCCGGCAAGTCCACCCTCATCAAGGTCCTCGCCGGCGCCCACCAGCCCGACGAGGGCCGGATCACCTGGAACGGCGCACCCGTACGGCTCCGCTCCCCGAGCGCCGCCGTCCGCCTCGGCATCGCCACCATCTACCAGGAACTCGACCTCGTCGAAGGCCTCTCCGTCGCCGAGAACGTCCACCTCGGCCACGAACCCACCACCGCCGGATTCGTCCGCACCCGGGAAGTACGGGAAACCACCACCACCCTCCTGAAACGCCTCGGGCACCCCGAGATCGACCCGGCCCGCCGCGTCGGCGAACTCTCCGCCGCCCAGCAGCAGATCGTCTCCATGGCCCGCGCCCTCTCCCACGAGGTCCGTCTCATCGTCATGGACGAGCCGTCCGCCGCCCTCGACCCCGACGAGGTCGCCAACCTCTTCCGGATCGTCGCCGACCTCACCGCCGACGGCGTCGCCGTCGTCTACATCTCCCACCGCCTGGAGGAGATCCGCCGCATCGGCGACCGCGTCACCGTTCTCAAGGACGGCCGCGCCGTCGCCCGCGGCCTGCCCGCGGCGACCACCCCGACCCGTGAGGTCGTCGCCCTCATGACCGGCCGGGACGTCCCCTACGTCTTCCCCGAACGCCCCGCCCACCCACCGACGGGCGAACCCGTCCTCCGGGTCCAGGGACTCGCCAGGAAAGGGGAGTTCGAGGCCCTCGACCTCGAACTCCGCCCCGGCGAGATCGTCGGCCTCGCCGGACTCGTCGGCTCCGGCCGCTCCGAGATCCTGGAGACCGTCTACGGAGCGCGGAAGCCCACCTCGGGCCGCGTGACCGTCGACGGACGGCCCCTGCGCCCCGGCAGCGTCCCCGCCGCCGTCGCCGCCGGACTCGGCCTCGCCCCCGAGGAACGCAAGGCGCAGGGCCTGCTCCTCCTCGAATCCGTCACCCGCAACGTCTCCGTCTCCTCCCTCGCCCGCTTCTCCAGGGCCGGCTGGATCGACCGCGCCACCGAACGCGAGACGGCCAGGACCGCCACCCGCACCCTGTCGCTGCGCCCCGATCTCCCGGACGCCCCGGTCCGCACCCTGTCCGGCGGCAACCAGCAGAAGGCCGTCCTCGCCCGCTGGCTCCTCCGGGGCTGCCGCGTCCTCCTCCTCGACGAACCCACCCGGGGCGTCGACGTCGGCGCCCGCGCCGAGCTGTACGCGGTCATCCGGGGGCTCGCCGACGACGGCCTCGCCGTCCTCCTCGTCTCCAGCGAGGTGCCCGAGGTCCTCGGCCTCGCCGACCGCGTCCTGGTCCTCCGGGAGGGCCGGGTCGTCCACCAGGCGCCCGCCCGTGACCTCGACGAACACCGCGTACTCGACCTCGTGATGGAAGGGAGCCCTGCGGCATGACGCTCACCACCCCGGCCAAGGCGCCGCCCCGGGAAGGCCGCTGGCGGACACTCGGCCTCAGGGCCGACGTCCGCAACCTGTCGCTGCTCGGTGTGCTCGCCGCACTGATCGTCGTCGGCGGCCTGACCCGGCCCGCCGAGTTCCTCGCCACCTCCAACCTCCAACTCGTCCTGACGCAGGCCTCCGTGATCGGCGTCGTCACCGTCGGCATGACCTTCGTCATCACCAGCGGCGGCATCGACCTCTCCGTCGGCGCGATCGTCGCCCTCGCCTCCGTATGGGCCACCACTCTCGCCACCCAGGAGTTCGGCTTCGCCGGCATCCTCTTCACGGCCGTCGCCGTCGGACTCGGCTGCGGCCTCGTGAACGGCGTCCTCGTCGCGTACGGCGGCATGGTCCCGTTCATCGCGACCCTCGCCATGCTGGCCTCGGCCCGCGGTCTCGCCCTCCAGATCACCGACGGCAAGACACAGATCGTCACCGTCGCGTCCGTCCTCGACCTCGGCCTCCCCGACGCCTACGTGCTCGGCATACCGCCGCTCGTCCTCGTCTTCGCGGCCGTCACCGTCGCCGGCTGGCTGCTCCTCAACCGGACCACCTTCGGCCGCCGCACCATCGCCGTCGGCGGCAACCCGGAGGCCGCCCGCCTCGCCGGCATCGACGTACGCCGCCAGCGGCTCTTCCTCTATCTGCTCTCCGGCCTGTGCTGCGGCATCGCCGCCTTCCTGCTCGTCGTGCTCGCCGGCTCCGGCCAGAACACCAACGGCAACCTGTACGAGCTCGACGCCATCGCCGCCGCCATCATCGGCGGCACCCTCCTCAGCGGTGGCCGGGGCACCATCGTCGGCTCGGTCCTCGGCGTCCTCGTCTTCACGACGATCACCAACATCTTCGCGCTCAACAACCTGCAGAGCGACGTCCAGCAGATCGCCAAGGGCGCCATCATCGTCGCCGCCGTCCTGCTCCAGCGCCGCACGGTCCGCGACGGAACCTGACCGGACACACGCCGAACCCACCCCCCCGGCACCACCGCCCCCCGGCTCCCCCCGTCACCACCGCCCCTGGTCACCCCCGTCACCACCGCCCCCTTCACCACCACCCGCTCGGAAGGGATCCACCGCCATGCCCGAAACCAGCCGCAGACACCTCCTCCTCGGCGGCGCGGCCGTCTCCGCCGGCGCCCTGCTCACGGCCTGTACGAGCAACGAGCCGAAGGACGCCAAGGACACAGCGCCCGTCGGGAGCGCCGCACCGGCCGCCGACGACAAGCCCGGCACCCCCGTCACCATCGGTTTCGCCGGCCCGCAGGCCGACCACGGCTGGCTCAACGCCATCAACGACAACGCCGAGCGGCGCGCGAAGAAGTACTCCGACGTCACCCTGGAGATCACCGAGGGCTCCAACGACACCGCCACCCAGATCGGCCAGGTCCAGACCCTCATCAACAAGAAGGTCGACGTCCTCGTCATCCTCCCCGCCGACGGCAAGGCCCTCACCCAGATCGGCCTCCAGGCCATGAAGGCCGGCATCCCCGTCATCAACCTCGACCGGATCTTCGCCTCCCCGCAGGCCTACCGCTGCTGGATCGGCGGCGACAACTACGGCATGGGCCTCAACGCCGGCAACTTCATCGGCGAACAGCTCAAGGACAAGCCGAACGCCACCGTCGTCGAACTCGCCGGCATGGACAGCCTCGAACTCACCAAGCAGCGCACCCAGGGCTTCGACGACGCCCTCAAGAACTACCCCAACATCCGCAAGGTCGCCCGCCAGGCCGCCGACTTCACCGTCGAGTCCGGGCAGGCCAAGATGGCCCAACTCCTGCAGGCACAGCCGAAGTTCGACGCCCTGTGGAACCACGACGACGACCAGGGGGTCGGCGCGCTGCGGGCCGTCGCCCAAGCCGGCCGCAAGGACTTCCTCATGGTCGGCGGCGCCGGCGCCAAGGCCGCCATGGACGCCATCAAGGCCGACACCGGAGTCCTCAAGGCCACCGTCCTCTACCCGCCCACCATGGCCGCCTCCGCGATCGACCTCGCCCGCGCCCTCGGCCAGAAGAAGGGCGTCGGCGGCATGTCCGAGCTGGAGATCCCCGCCTCGATCACCCTCTACTCGGCCGTCGTCACCAAGGAGAACGTCGACGAGTACCTGCCCACCGGCTTCAGCTGACCGGCCCGGCCCCGGGCGACCGGGACCCGGGCGGTCCGTACCCGGGCGGCCCCCGCCGGGCCGCCCGGCCGGACCGGTCCCCGGCGGCCCGACCGCCCCCGGGGAGCAGGAACTCGCCGCACCACGAAACGGAGGAACCGTATGGAACAGACGGAGAGCGAGGCCGCACCGCCGACGCTCGGCATCGGCATGGTCGGCTACGCGTTCATGGGAGCCGCCCACTCACAGGGCTGGCGCACCGCGGGCCGCGTCTTCGACCTGCCGCTGCGACCCGTCCTCGCCGCCGTCGCGGGCCGAGACGCCACCGCCGTCCGGGCCGCCGCCCGACGGCACGGCTGGGCCGCCGCCGAAACCGACTGGCGCGCCCTGATCGCCCGCGACGACGTCCAGCTCGTCGACGTCTGCACCCCCGGCGACAGCCATGCGGAGATCGCCGTCGCCGCCCTGGAGGCCGGCAAGCACGTGCTGTGCGAGAAGCCGCTCGCCAACTCGGTCGCCGAGGCCGAGATCATGGCAGCGGCCGCCGAAGCCGCCGCCGCCCGGGGCCAGATCGCCATGGTCGGCTTCAACTACCGCCGCGTGCCAGCCCTCTCGTACGCCCGGCAGCTCATCGCGGACGGCCGGCTCGGCACCCTGCGGCACGTCCGCGTCACCTACCTCCAGGACTGGCTGGTCGACCCCGCCTTCCCGCTCACCTGGCGCCTGGAACGCGAACACGCGGGATCCGGCGCGCTCGGAGACCTGGGGGCGCACGCCGTCGACCTCGCCCAGTACCTGGCGGGGGAGCCGCTCGTCGGCGTCTCGGCACTCACCGAGACCTTCGTACGGAAGCGGCCGCTGCTCGCGGGCGTCGCCGCGGGCGGCCTCGCCGGGGGAACGGGATCGGAGGCGTACGGGCAGGTCACCGTCGACGACGCGGCCCTGTTCACGGGGCGGCTCGCCTCCGGCGCGCTCGCCTCCTTCGAAGCCACCCGGATGGCCGCGGGCCGCAAGAACGCGCTGCGCCTCGAGATCAACGGAGAGCGCGGCTCGCTCGCCTTCGACCTGGAACGGCTCAACGAACTGTCCTTCCACGACCACACCGAACCGGCGGTCTCGGCCGGCTTCCGCCGCATCCTGGTGACCGAACCCGACCACCCGTACCTGGAGGGCTGGTGGCCACCCGGTCACGCGCTCGGCTACGAGCACACCTTCGCCCACCAGGCCCGCGACCTGGTCCACGCCGTCGCGAGCGGCATCGCCCCCGCGCCCTCGTTCGCCGACGGCCTCCAGGTCCAGCGGGTCCTGGCCGCGGTGGAGGAGAGCGCCCGGAGCAACGCGGTCTACACCCCGGTCGGCATCCCGGTCCACACTTCTGCCGGCGGGGCCGCCGCCACGGCCACGGGCACGACCGGGGGCCCGGCCACCGGCACGGCTCCCGGCGCGACCGGAGGCCCGGCCACCGGCACGGCTCCCGGCGCGACCGGAGGCCCGGCCACCGCCACGCCCGCCGACACATCCGCACCGAGCTAGGAGGCGCCCGACCGTGCCACGACCCTTCACGCTCTTCACCGGCCAGTGGGCCGACCTGCCCCTGGAGGAGGTCTGCCGGCTCGCCCGCGACTTCGGCTACGACGGCCTCGAACTCGCCTGCTGGGGCGATCACTTCGAGGTCGACAAGGCCCTCGCCGATCCGGCGTACGTCAAGGGCAGGCGCGAACTGCTCGACGCGTACGGCCTGAAGTGCTGGGCGATCTCCAACCACCTGGTGGGACAGGCCGTGTGCGACCATCCCATCGACGAGCGTCACCAGGCGATCGTGCCCGCCCGGATCTGGGGCGACGGCGACGCCGAAGGGGTGCGGCAGCGGGCCGCCCGCGAGCTCGCGGACACCGCGCGCGCCGCGGCCGCGCTCGGTGTGGACACCGTCATCGGCTTCACCGGCTCCTCCATCTGGCATCTGGTGGCGATGTTCCCGCCGGTTCCCGAGCGCATGGTCGAGCGCGGCTTCGAGGACTTCGCGGAACGGTGGAACCCGATCCTCGACGTCTTCGACGCCGAGGGCGTCCGCTTCGCCCACGAGGTCCACCCCAGCGAGATCGCCTACGACTACTGGACCACCCAGCGGGCCCTGGACGCCGTCGACCGGCGTCCCGCCTTCGGGCTCAACTTCGACCCCAGCCACTTCGTGTGGCAGGACCTCGACCCCGTCGGCTTCCTGTGGGACTTCCGCGACCGCATCTACCACGTGGACTGCAAGGAGGCCCGCAAGCGGCTCGACGGCCGGAGCGGCCGGCTCGGCTCCCATCTGCCCTGGGGCGACCCCCGCCGCGGCTGGGACTTCGTCTCTGCGGGACACGGCGACGTGCCCTGGGAGGACGTCTTCCGGATGCTCCGGTCCATCGGCTACGCCGGGCCCGTCTCCGTGGAGTGGGAGGACGCCGGCATGGACCGGCTGACCGGCGCCCCCGAGGCGCTGTCCTTCCTCAAGCGGTACGACTTCGATCCCCCGACCGCCTCCTTCGACGCGGCCTTCGGGAGCGCCGACTGAGGTGAGAGCGCAGGTCCGCGCCTGGCGGCGAGATGCCGCCGGGCCGGTCCGTGCTGCCCGCGAGAGTCTTTGTCCTCTCGCGGGGAAAAGTTCGACCGCACTGGTGCACAAGGGCTTTCCGTGGTGGACGAACCCGGCTACGGTCCCTGATGTGTACATGACGTAACTGTGTGACGTAACTGCGTGACGTGACCAGCGTGACGGCGCACGCCGGTCTCCGGACAACCCGCACAACCGGCCCGACTCCGGAGGACACCCGTGCACAGAAAACGACTCCGCCCCAGGAAGTCGCTCGCCCTACTCGCCATCGGACTGCTCACCCTCGGCACCCCCCAGGCCCTCGCCGCCGAACCCGAGGCCCCCACCCCCGCCGCCGCCTCGGCAGCCGAGGAATTCCAGCAGATCACCCTCGCCAAGGGAGGCGAGGAGGTCGGCGAACCCATGTCCCTCGCCGTACTCCCGGACCGCAGCGTCCTCCACACCTCCCGCAACGGCGAACTCCGCCGCACCGACGCCGCCGGCAACACCACCGTCATCGGCACCGTCCCCGTCTACTCCCACGACGAGGAAGGCCTCCAGGGCATCGGCCTCGACCCGGACTTCGCCCGCACCAAGGCCGTCTACCTCTACTACGCCCCACCCCTCGACACCCCGCCGGCGACGCACCCGAGAACGGCACCGCCGCCGACTTCGCGAAGTACGACGGCGTCAACCGCCTCTCCCGCTTCACCCTGAGAGCCGACGGCACCCTCGACAACGCCAGCGAGAAGAAGGTCATCGACATCCCCGCCACCCGCGGGATCTGCTGCCACGTCGGCGGCGACATCGACTTCGACGCCCAGGGCAACCTCTACCTCTCGACCGGCGACGACTCCAACCCCTTCGCCTCCGACGGATTCACCCCCATCGACGAACGCCCGGGCCGCAACCCCGCGTTCGACGCCCGCCGCACCTCGGGCAACACCAACGACCTCCGCGGCAAGATCCTCCGCATCAAGGTCGCCGACGACGGCACCTACACCGTCCCCGACGGCAACCTCTTCGCCCCCGGCACCGCCAAGACCCGGCCCGAGATCTACGCCATGGGCTTCCGCAACCCCTTCCGCTTCAGCGTCGACAAGGCCACCGGCGTCCTCTACGTCGGCGACTACGGCCCCGACGCCGGCGCCGCCGACCCCCAGCGAGGCCCCGCCGGACAGGTGGAGTTCGCCCGCATCGCCAAGCCGGGCAACTTCGGCTGGCCGTTCTGCACCGGCGACAACGACCCCTACGTCGACTACGACTTCGCCACCAAGACGCCCGGCGCCACCTACGACTGCGCCGCCCTCAAGAACGACTCCCCGTACAACACCGGACTCGTCGACCTCCCGCCCGCCCAACCCGCGTGGATCCCCTACAACGGCGGTTCCGTACCCGAGTTCGGCACCGGCTCCGAATCACCCATGGGCGGCCCCGTCTACCGCTACGACCCCGCCAGCACGTCCCCGGTGAAGTTCCCCGAGGCGTACGACGGCGACTTCTTCGCCGGCGAGTTCGGCCGCCGCTGGATCAAGCGCATCGACCAGGACGCCGACGGCACCGTCGCCGCCATCAACGACGTCCCCTGGACCGGCACCCAGATCATGGACATGGCCTTCGGCCCCGACGGAGCCCTCTACGTCCTCGACTACGGCACCGCCTGGTTCGGCGGCGACCACAACTCCGGCCTCTACCGCATCGAGAACGCCACCGGCGGACGCTCCCCGGTCGCCGAGGCCGGCGCGAACAAGACCTCCGGCACCGCCCCGCTGAAGGTCGCCTTCTCCTCCGCCGGCACCACCGACGGTGACGGCGACGCCCTCACGTACACCTGGGACTTCGGAGACGGCGGCACGTCCACCGCCGCCAACCCCACCCACACCTACCGCAAGAACGGCACCTACACGGCGACCGTGACCGCGAAGGACGCAAGCGGCCGCACCGGCTCCGCCTCCGTCCACCTCGTCGTCGGCAACACCGCACCCAAGGTCACCCTCGAACTCCCCGCAGAAGGCGCCCTCTTCTCCTTCGGCGACGACATCCCCTTCAAGGTCACCGTCACCGACCCCGAAGACGGCACCATCGACTGCGCCAAGGTCAAGGTCACCTACGTCCTCGGCCACGACAGCCACGGCCACCCCGTCACCACCGCCAACGGCTGCACCGGCACCATCAAGACCTCCGCGGACGGCGGCCACGACGACGACGCCAACATCTTCGCCGTCTTCGACGCCGAGTACACCGACGGCGGAGGCGGCTGCCAAGCCGCCCTCACCACCCACGACCAGGCCAAACTCCAGCCCCGCCACCGCCAGGCCGAACACTTCGACGCCCAGGACGGCGTCAACCTCTTCGACAAGACCCAGGCCAACGGCGGACGCACCGTCGGCGACATCAACGACGGCGACTGGATCTCCTTCAAGCCCTACAACGTGACCGGAGCCACCAAGCTCACCGCCCGCATCTCCTCCGGCGGCAACGGCGGCTTCCTCGAAATCCGCACCGGCTCACCCACCGGCCCCCTCCACGGCTCCGCACCCGTCCCCGTCACCGGAGGCTGGGAGACCTTCCAGGACATCGACGTACCCCTGCGGAACCTGCCCCGCAAGACCACCGAACTCTTCCTCGTCTTCAAGGGCGGCACCGGCGCCCTCTACGACCTCGACGACTTCACGTTCTCCAGCACCCCGGCCGACCGCAACGCCAGACGAGTCCTCGTCTTCTCCAAGACCGCCGGCTTCCGCCACGACTCCATCGGCACCGGCATCACCGCCCTCAGGGAACTCGGCGCCGACCACGACATCATCGTCGACAACACCGAAGAACCACGCCAGTTCACCACCAACAACCTCGCCCGCTACGACGCCGTCGTCTTCCTCTCCACCACCGGCGACGTCCTCGACGCGGACCAGCAGAAGGCCTTCGAGAACTACGTCTCCACCGGCGGCGGCTACATGGGCATCCACGCCGCGGCCGACACCGAATACGACTGGAGCTTCTACGGCGGACTCGTCGGCGCCTACTTCCAGTCCCACCCCCAGATCCAGCCCGCCACCGTCCGCGCCGAAGACCACACCCACCCCGCCACCGCCCACATCGACGGCCCCTGGCAGCGCACCGACGAGTGGTACAACTACCGCACCAACCCCCGCGACCAGGCACGCGTCCTCGCCACCCTCGACGAGACCACCTACCAGGGCGGCACCATGAAGGGCGACCACCCCATCGCCTGGTGCCAGACCTACGGAGGCGGCCGCTCCTTCTACACCGGCGGCGGCCACACCAAGGAGTCGTACGCCGAACCCGCCTTCCGCCAACACCTCCTGGGCGGCCTCCGCTACGCCACCGGCCAGGTCAAGGCCGACTGCAGGCCCCAGACCGGCTACCGCGACCTCTTCAACGGCGAGACCCGCGAAGGCTGGAAGCAGGCCGGACCCGGCGGCTTCGACATCACCGACCGCGCACTCCACTCCACCGGCGGCATGGGCATGCTCTGGTACCAGGCCAGGGAACTCCGGTCCTACTCGCTCACCCTCGACTGGAAACTCACCGGCGACTCCAACTCCGGCATCTTCGTCGGCTTCCCCGCCAGCGACGACCCCTGGTCCGCCGTGAACAACGGCTACGAGATCCAGATCGACGCCACCGACGCCGCCGACCGCACCACCGGAGCCGTCTACGGCTTCAAGTCCGCCAACCTCAAGGCCCGCGACCAGGCCCTCCGCCCGCCCGGCCAGTGGAACACCTACGAGATCCGCGTCCAGGGCGAACGCCTCCAGGTCTTCCTCAACGGCATCAAGATCAACGACTTCACCAACACCGACCCCGCCCGCAGCCTCACCAGCGGCCACATCGGCATCCAGAACCACGGAGCAACCGACAAGGCCGCCTTCCGCGACATCCGCCTCAAGGAACTCCCCTCCTGACGGAGCACCTCTCCTGACGAAGGTCCCCTTCTGACGGAGTTCCCCTTCTGACGGCTCCTGACGGCTCCTGGCGGAGCTCGCTCCCTGACGGAGCTCCTCCGACCGGCTCCCACACCCAGCTGACGGGAGCCCCCGGACGACGGTGGGCGGGGCGGCGCCGTACCCCCCGCCCACCGTCACGACCCACCCCACCCCACCCCACCACCCCTCTTTCCGCTGGACGAGCAGGGAGGCCGACGCCATGACCCACGCACCCCGCACCGGAATCTGGCTCATAGGCGCGAGAGGCTCCGTCGCCACCACCACCATGGTCGGCTGCGCCGCTCTCGTCGCAGGACTCCATCCACCCACCGGCATGGCCACCGAAACCCCCGAACTCGCCGACGCCGGCCTGCCCCCACTCGCCTCCCTCGTCTTCGGCGGACACGACACCACCGACTGCCCGCTCCCCAAGCGCGCCGAACAACTCACCACCGCCGGAGTCCTCCCGTACGGCCTCACCCGGACCGTCACCCGCGAACTCGAGGCCGCCGACCGCGAGATCCGCCCAGGCGGACCCGCCCCCGGCGACACCCGCACCGACGAACAGCTCATCACCGCCTTCACCCACGACCTGACGGACTTTCGCCGACGCATTGGCCTGGACCGCGTCGTGGTCGTCAATGTGGCATCCACGGAGCCGGCGTCGGGGGGCGCCGGGCTCCCACCCAGCACCCTGTACGCCGCCGCCGCACTGCGCGCCGGATGCCCGTACATCAACTTCACCCCGTCCACGGGCCTGCGTCACCCCGCACTCGCCGCCCCGCTCGCCGCGAGCCGGCTGCCGCACGCGGGCCGCGACGGCAAGACCGGCCAGACCCTGCTCCGCGCCGTCCTCGCCCCGATGTTCCGCCAGCGCGCCCTGACCGTGCGCGCCTGGTCCGGCAGCAACCTCCTCGGCGGCGGCGACGGAGCCGCCCTCGCCGACCCGGCGGCCGCGGCCGCCAAGAACGCCGGGAAGGAACGCGTCCTCACCGACACCCTCGGCCCCGGCATCGAAGGCCAGGTCCACATCGACGACGTCCCCGCGATGGGGGAGTGGAAGACCGCCTGGGACCACATCGCCTTCGACGGCTTCCTCGGCACCCGCATGATCCTCCAGACCCTCTGGCAGGGCTGCGACTCGGCCCTCGCGGCCCCCCTCGTCCTCGACCTGGCACGCCTCACGGCCCGCGCCCACGAGAAGGGCCTCGCGGGGCCCCTGGAGGACCTCGCCTTCTACTTCAAGGACCCGGAAGGCACCCCACCGGCCTCACTGGCGGACCAGTACGACCGCCTGCTGACCTTCGGCCGCACACTCGGCGACCACCCGGGCAGGGTGAACCCGCGTACGGGCGATGCGGGTGACGTGAGCGATGCGGGCGCGGCGGACGCGGGCACAGGGCACGCCGGTACGGACGACACGAGGCCGGGGACGGGGGCCGCCCGATGACCCGGCGGCGTACCGGCAGGGCGCAGGCCTGGGCGGAACTCCTCCGCGTATCGGCCCTGTTCTCGGTGCCCGGGGACGCCCTCGCGGGCGCGGCGGCGGCCGGGGTCCGCCCCGGCCGGGGCACGTTCTGCGCGATCGGCGCCTCGCTCTGCCTGTACGAGGCGGGGATGGCCCTCAACGACTGGGCCGACCGGGCCGAGGACGCGGCCGAACGCCCCCACCGCCCCCTGCCCTCCGGCCGCATCGCGCCGAGCGCCGCCCTCGCGGTCTCGGCGGCCCTGACGGCGGCGGGCCTGGCACTGGCCTCCCGCGCGGGCCGTCCCTCCCTCGCGGTCGCCACCGCCCTCGCCACCACGGTCTGGGCCTACGACCTCGGCCTGAAGCACACCCCGGCGGGTCCCGGCGCCATGGCCACGGCCCGGGCCCTCGACCTCCTTCTGGGCGCGACGGCCTCGACGGGCGGCGACGGCGGACCCCACCGCCGCGCTGCCCACGCCCTGCCGTCCGCGGCCCTGCTGGGGGCGCACACCTACGCCGTCACGGCCGTCTCCCGTCACGAGACGCAGGGCGGCTCCACCCGCACCCCGCTTGCCGCCCTCGCCGTCACCCTGGCGGTGGCAGGAGCGGCATCCGGTGAGGTATTCGGCGCGCGGCGCGACACGACCACCGCGCCCTCCCTCTCCGGGCCCCCCGCCCCCGCCCCCCACCCCCACCCCGTCCTCCCTGCCAGCCGGCCCCTCCCCTCCTCCGGGCTGCTCCCCTCCCGCCGGCTCCTCTCCTCCGGCCCTCTCCTCTCCGTTCGCCGGCCCCTCTCCTCCCGTGGTCTCGGCACCCTCCTCGCCCTGGCCTATGCCCGAACCCCGGCCACCCTCCTCCTCCACGCCGCGCTCAACCCGTCTGCGGCGCTCACCGAGCGGGCAGTCGGCGGGGGGATCCGGGCCACCATTCCGCTGCAGGCCGCGTTGGCCGCCCGGGCAGGGGCGCCGGGGACCGCGCTCGCCCTGCTCGGCCTGGTCCCGGCCGCGCGCGCCCTCGCCCGGAAGGTGAGCCCCACATGAGTACCGCCGGCACCGCCGGTCCCGCCCCTCGCCGGCCGGACCCGTCCCGTACCGGGTCCGCCGCCCGGCTGGCCGCCCCTGCCTCCTCCCGTTCCGCTCCGCGCTCCTCGGGCCGCCCGCGGCTGGGCTACGGCACCAACGGCCTCACCGATCTCCGCCTCGACGACGCCCTCGGGCTCCTCGCCGATCTCGGCTACGACGGCGTGGGGCTGACCCTCGACCACATGCACCTCGACCCCCTCGCCCCCGACCTGGCTGCCCGTACCGCCCAGGTCGCCCGGCGCCTCGGCGAGTTGGGGCTCGGAGTGACCGTCGAGACCGGCGCCCGCTACGTCCTCGACCCGCGCCGCAAACACGGCCCGTCCCTCCTCGACCCCGACCCCGAGGACCGCGCCGCCCGGGTCCGGCTCCTGCTGCGGGCCGTTCGGGTCGCCTCCGACCTCGGCGCGCACGCCGTGCACTGCTTCAGCGGCATCCTCCCGGCCGACACCCCACCGGACGAGGCCTGGAAACGGCTCACCTCCTCGCTCACCCCTGTCCTGGAGGCCGCGGAAGCCGCCCGCGTCCCCTTGGCCGTCGAACCCGAACCCGGCCACCTCCTCGCCACCCTCGACGACTTCCACCACCTGCGCGGACTCCTCGGCGACCCCGCGCCCGCCGTCCTCGGCCTCACCCTCGACATCGGCCACTGCCAGTGCCTCGAACCCCTCCCTCCCGCCGACTGCCTGCGCGCGGCCGCCCCCTGGGTCCACCACATCCAGATCGAGGACATGCGCCGCGGTGTGCACGAGCACCTGCCGTTCGGCGACGGCGAGATCGACTTCCCGCCGGTGCTCGCCGCCCTCGCCGAACTCACCGCCGCCGGCTACCCCGGTCTGACCGTCGTCGAGCTGCCCCGCCACTCCCACGCCGGCCCCGGACTCGCCTGCACCTCCCTCTCCTTCCTGCGCCGGGAGACCCCGACATGCTGACCGTCACCGCCGCCGCCCGCGCCTGGCTGGACTCCGCCCTCGCCGAGGCCGAGGCCCGAGCCCCCGGCTGGGAGGAGCGCTTCGTCGCCGCCGGCCGGCACTGTGGGCACGAGCACGCGGACGAGGCCCGCACCCTTCTTCTCCGGACTGCCGGCGCCGACCCCGACACCCTCACCCGGCTCTACCGGCACGGCGCCGCCGCCGAGCGCCGCGCCGTCCTCCTGGTCCTCCCCGCTCTCGTCACCGGTCCCGAGGCCGTGCCCCTCGTCGAGGACGCCCTCCGCACCCACGACACCACCCTCATCGCCGCCGCCGTCGGCCCCTACGCCGCCACCCACCTCACCCCCCACGCCTGGCGGCACGCCCTCCTCAAATGTCTCTTCACCGACGTCCCCGTCACCGCCGTCGCCGGACTCGCCGAGCGTGCCGCCGGTGACGGCGAACTCGCCCGGATGCTCGCCGACCACGCCGCCGAACGCACCGCCGCCGGCCGCGACGTCCCCGCCGATCTGACCCGCGTCCTCGCCCTCACCGCCCCCACCGAGGAGTCCTGATGCGCATCTTCGACCCGCACATCCACATGACCTCGCGCACCACGGACGACTACCGGGCGATGTACGACGCCGGGGTCCGCGCCCTCGTCGAACCGTCCTTCTGGCTCGGCCAGCCGCGCACCTCGCCCGCCTCCTTCCTCGACTACTTCGACTCCCTCCTCGGCTGGGAGCCCTTCCGAGCCGCCCAGCACGGCATCGCCCACCACTGCGCCCTCGCCCTCAACCCGAAGGAGGCCAACGACCCCCGCTGCGACCCCGTCCTCGACGACCTGCCCCGGTATCTCGCCAAGGACGGCGTCGTCGCCGTCGGCGAGATCGGCTACGACTCCCTGACACCCGCCGAGGACACCGCGCTCGCCGCCCAGCTCCAGCTCGCCGCCGACCACGGCCTGCCGGCGCTCGTCCACACCCCGCACCGCGACAAGCTCACCGGCCTGCGCCGCACCGTCGACGTCGTGCGTGAGTCCGCGCTCGCCCCCGACCGCGTCCTCCTCGACCACCTCAACGAGACGACCGTCAAGGAGGCCGCCGACAGCGGCGCCTGGCTCGGCTTCTCCGTCTATCCCGACACCAAGATGGACGAGGACCGGACGGTCGCGATCCTCAAGGAGTACGGCACCGACCGCGTTCTGGTGAACTCGGCCGCCGACTGGGGCCGCAGCGACCCCCTCAAGACCCGCGCCGTCGCCCGGGCCATGCTCGACGCCGGCTTCACGGACGACGACGTGGACCAGGTCCTCTGGCGCAACCCCGTCGCCTTCTACGGGCTCAGCGGACGCCTCCACCTCGACCTCCCCACCCCGCCGGACCTGCACGAGGGCAACTCCGTGCTCCGCGGCGGGGAATGAGGCGATCCGATGCGCTTCCGGCACCCCGACGGCTCCACCGTCCACCTCGCCTACTGCACCAACGTGCACCCGGCCGAGACCCTCGACGGCGTCCTCGCCCAGCTCCGCGACCACTGCGAGCCGGTCCGCCGTCGCCTCGGCCGTGACCGCCTCGGCATCGGCCTCTGGCTCGCCCGGGACGCCGCCCGCTCCCTGACCACCGACCCTGCCTCGCTGCGCGCCCTGCGGGCCGAACTCGACCGCCGCGGCCTCGAAGTGGTCACCCTGAACGGGTTCCCGTACGAGGGGTTCGGCGCCGACGAGGTCAAGTACCGGGTCTACCAGCCCGACTGGACGCACCCCGATCGGCTCGCCCACACCACCGACCTCGCCCGGCTCCTCGCCGCGCTGCTCCCCGAGGACGTCACCGAAGGGTCCGTCTCCACTCTGCCCCTCGCCTGGCGCACCCCCTTCGACGCCGAAGCCGCCGCCACCGCCCGCACCGCCCTGACGACGCTCGCCGGACGGCTCGACGCGCTGGAGGAACTCACCGGGCGGAGCATCCGGATCGGCCTCGAACCGGAGCCAGGCTGCATCGTCGAGACCGTCGCGGACGCCGTCGCCGCGCTCACTGCCGCACCGAACCCGAGCTCGAACTCGGACCTGAGCCCGAACCCTTCGCCGACCCCGGGCTCCGCACGGAACCCGGACCCCGCGCCTGACCCGGGCTCCGCGCCTGACCCGGGCTCCGCGCCTGACCCGGGCTCCGCGCCTGACCCGGGCTCCGCGCCGGGCCTCGCACCCCACCCCCGTATCGGCGTCTGCCTCGACACCTGTCACCTCGCGACCTCCTTCGAGGACCCGCGTACCGCCCTGGACTCCCTCGCCGCCGCCGGGATTCCCGTGCCCAAGGCACAGCTCTCCGCCGCGCTCCACGCGGAGCACCCGCACCTGCCCGAGGTCAGGGCGGCGCTCGCCGCGTTCGCCGAGCCCCGCTTCCTCCACCAGACCCGCACCAGGACCGCCGCCGGTCTCCGAGGGACCGACGACCTCCCCGAGGCGCTCGCCACCTCCGGCCGGCATGCCACGACCACCCCCGGTCTCCCGGACACGACCCCCTGGCGCGCCCACTTCCACGTCCCCCTGCACGCGCCCCCCGCCGCTCCGCTCAGCTCCACGCTCCCCGTCCTCCAGGACACCCTCGCCCTCCTCGTCGGCGGCCCGCACCCGCGCACCCGCCACCTGGAGGTCGAGACGTACACCTGGCAGGCCCTTCCTCCCGAGAGCCGCCCCCGCACCAGGGCCCGGCTCGCCGACGGCATCGCCGCCGAACTGACCCTGGCCCGCGACCTGCTGACCGACCTCGGCCTCAAGGAACTGCCATGAGCGACCCCGCGCCCGCAGCCACCGCCGCCACACCCGCGCCTGCACCCACATGCGCACCCACCCCTCTCCTGGTCCTCGACGTCGTCGGTCTCACCCCACAGCTCCTGCCGCACATGCCCCACCTGGCCGCTCTCGCCCGCAGCGGCTCCCAGGCCCCGCTCTCCACCGTGCTGCCCGCGGTCACGTGCACCGCCCAGACCACCTTCCTCACCGGCACCCTCCCCGCCGAGCACGGCATCGTCGGCAACGGCTGGTACTTCCGCGACCTCGGTGACGTCCTGCTGTGGCGCCAGCACAACGGCCTCGTCTCCGGCGACCGCCTCTGGGACGCCGCCCGCCGCACCCATCCCGACTACACCGTCGCCAACATCTGCTGGTGGTACGCGATGGGCGCCGACACCGACATCACCGTCACCCCCCGCCCCGTCTACTACGCCGACGGACGCAAGGAGCCCGACTGCTACACCCGGCCCCCGGCCCTGCACGACGAACTCACCGAGAAGTTCGGCACCTTCCCCCTCTTCCACTTCTGGGGCCCCGGCGCCGACCTCGTCTCCAGCCGCTGGATCGTCGACGCCACCCGTCACATCCTTCGCACCCGCCGCCCCGACCTCGCCCTCTGCTACGTCCCGCACCTGGACTACGACCTCCAGCGCTACGGTCCCGACGACCCGCGCTCCTTCCGGGCCGCGGCCGCGCTCGACGCCGTCCTCGCGCCTCTCCTCGCGGAGGCACGGGCCGAGGGCCGTACGGTCGTGGTCCTCTCCGAGTACGGCATCACCCGCGTCGAGCGCCCCGTCGACATCAACCGAGCCCTGCGGCGCGCCGGCCTCCTGGAGGTCCACACCCAGGACGGCATGGAGTACCTGGACCCCATGACCTCCCGGGCGTTCGCCGTGGCCGACCACCAGATCGCGCACGTCTACGTCAGGCGCCCCGCCGACCTGCCGGCCGTCCGGGAAGCCCTCGCCGACCTCCCCGGTCTGGAACGGCTCCTCGACGACGACGGGAAGAAGGAGAACGGCCTCGACCATCCCCGCTCGGGGGAGCTGGTCGCCCTCGCCGAGCCCGACGCCTGGTTCACGTACTACTACTGGCTCGACGACGCCCGCGCCCCCGACTTCGCGCAGCTCGTCGAGATCCACCGCAAGCCCGGCTACGACCCGGCCGAGCTCCTCATGGACCCGCTCGACCCCTACGTGCGGATCAAGGCCGCCAGGGAGATCGCCCGCAAGAAGCTCGGTATGCGATACCGGCTCGCGGTCGTCCCTCTCGACCCCTCACCTCTTCGCGGGAGCCATGGCCGCCTCCCCGCGAGCGACGACGAAGGTCCGCTCATCCTGTGCTCCACCCCCCGCGCCCTGGACGGCCGCGTCGCGGCCACCGATGTGAAGAACCTGCTGCTCAGGCTGGCCGGGGTCGCGGAGACCTCGGGGTGAACCCGCGCAGCCGACCGAATCCCTCCGACCGCTCCACCCCCCTACGCCCCGAATCCCTCCGACCGCTCCGAACCCCTCCCACGCCCCGAACCCCTCCGACCGCTCCGAACCCCTCCCACGCCCCGAACCCCTCCGAGGCTCTGGATCCTTCCGATCGTCCCGATCATCCCGATCGTTCGGATCCTTCCGAAGCCTCCGGGTCGCTCCGGAGCCCCCGCCGCTCCCTCCAGCCGAATCCAGTGAAGCAGGCCTTTCCGACAACCTAGGAGTTATCCACAGATGAGTCGCACTCGCCGTACCGAAGCCGCCAACGACCCCGAGCTTGTCCACAGGCTCAGTCGGCGGAACATGCTGGGCGTCGCCGCCGGCGCGACCGCCGCCGCGCTGCTCGGGGCGGCGGCCCCCGCCACCGCGGCCACCGCTTCGCCGGGCCAAGGTCAAGGTCATGGACACGGGCACGGCCGCCCCGTCCTGCCGCCCGGCCGCCTGGGCATCCAGCTCTACTCGCTGCGCGACAAGGTGTCGACCCTCGGCTTCGCCCCCGTCTTCGCCGAGCTGCAGAAGTACGGCTACGACGAGGTCGAGTACGCCGGATACAGCCAGGGTTCCGCCGGCGCCATCAGCCTCGCCCAGCTCAAGCGCCTCACCCGTGACCACGGGCTGCGCCCGATCGGCAGCCATGTCGGTTATTACGCGAGTGACCCCGGCGCATACACCTTCGCCCAGAACCTCGATCGCGTCCTCGACGACGCGGCAGCCCTGGGCCTGCCCCACATCGGCACCGCCTCCGGCCCCTGGCGGTACGGAGACACCGTCGACGGCTGGAAGCGGTGCGCCGAGGAGTTCAACCGGTTCGGCGCCGCGGCGAGGAAGCGCGGCATGAAGTTCTACCAGCACAACCACTCGGAGGAGTTCTCCTTCGCCGGCGACCGCCCCGACGTACGCCTCTACGACGTCCTCCTGGCCGAGACTGACCCCGACCTGGTGCACCTGGAGATGGACATCTTCTGGGCGTACGTCGGCCAGTACCGCTACTCGGTCCGCCCGGACGGCACCCCCGCCCCGTTCGACCCGCTCGACTACGTCCTCGACCAGCCCCACCGCTATCCGCTCTTCCATGTGAAGGACGGCGACCGGGACGACACCGCCGTCCCCTACGGCTACCGGATGACGGACGTCGGTGACGGCGACATCGACTACCGGCGCTTCATCTCGGCGGTCAACCGCACCCGCCACGGCCGGAACGCCCACCACTGGCAGGCCGAGCACGACAACCCCGCCGACTCGCTGATCTTCGCCCGCAAGTCCAGCTCCCACCTCCACTCGCTGCGCGAGAAGGGTCGCTGACCCGGCCCGACGGCCTCGGGCCCCCGCCGACCAGGAGGTTCGAGGCCGTCGAGGGGCGACTCCGTCGCACGCTGTGTGAGCGAACCGCGCCACCCCGTGCGTAGGGTCGGGAGAATCGGGACTTGATCAAGGTCAGTGAGGTGGCTCCACCCCACTGACCACGGAAAACGCTGGTGAAAGCCACCTGGAACCCCTGGTAGAGTTACATCTGTCGCCGCGAGGGAAACCCCGCAGCGGCAGACACCTTGTCCGGGTGGCGGAATGGCAGACGCGCTAGCTTGAGGTGCTAGTGCCCTTTATCGGGCGTGGGGGTTCAAGTCCCCCCTCGGACACCACTGGGAATGCCGGTCGATCTCGTATCGACCGGCATTTCGCGTTGCGCGCGGCCACCTCGTTCGCGTCGGGCCCGGCCGCCTCCGGCGCCGGGGCCACAGGGGGAAGGGCCACCTATCCTGGGGAAGTGATCGAGAACCTTCCCTCCTGCCCCCAGTGCTCCAGCGAGTACACCTACGAGATGAACAGTCTGGTGGTGTGCCCCGAGTGCGGCCACGAGTGGGTGCCGGCCGCCGACGGCGCGAGGGCCGCCGCGGATGCGGAGGCGGGGGAGCGCGTGATCAAGGACGCCGTCGGCAACGTGCTGAACGACGGCGACACGGTGACCGTCGTCAAGGCCCTCAAGGTCAAGGGCAACCCCTCCGGGATCAAGGCGGGCACCAAGGTGCGGAACATCCGCCTGGTCGACGGCGTCGACGGACACGACATCGACTGCAGGATCGACGGCTTCGGCGCCATGCAGCTCAAGTCCAGCGTGGTCAAGAAGGCCTGAACCGCCCGGCGGCCCCTCCCGGAGCTCCCCGAGCCCCCTGGCGTCGCCGGAGCAGCGCCGGGCGGCGGTTCCTACGTCTTCCTGCGTGCCACCACCAGCCGGCACCGTGGGCTTCCGTCCTCGCGGGTGCCCAGGGGGTCGACGGGCTTGAAGGCGACCTCGAAGCCCGCGTCCTCCAGGCGGGCGCGGACGTCGCCGAGGCGGAAGGTGCGGTAGTACATGACGAACGGTGGGCGCCAGACCGCGTTGCGGACGCGCATCGTGGCGTCGAAGCCCCACAGGACCCAGTAGAGGCGGGAGCCGACCGGGGGCGGGGCCCCGATGGGGAAGGCGAACGTGCCGCCGGGGCGCAGGGAGGCGTGGACCTGGGCGAACAGGGTGCGCTGCTCGTCCGGCAGGAAGTGGCCGAAGGCGCCGAAGCTGACCGCCAGGTCGAAGACCGGTGCGAAGGGCAGGGCCAGGGCGTCGGCGCGGACCAGGCCGGCCGTGGGGTGGGCTTCGCGGGCCCGGGTCAGCATGCCCGTACTGAAGTCGACGCCGGTGACCGGGCCCGCGCAGACCGAGCGGAGGACGCCGAGTCCGGCGCCGGTGCCGCAGCAGACGTCGAGGCCGGAGTCGAAGGGGCCGAGGGTCGCCAGGGTGTGGGTGACGGCGGTCAGGAGCCGGTCGGAGGTGCGGAAGGGCGTCGCGTCGAACTTGTTCGCGAGCAGGTCGTAGCCGTGCTCGACGGAGGAGAGGGCCTGGACGGTCAGCTCGCGGAGGCTGGGACCCTGCGGGGTGAACATGTCCCCGAGCCTATGTGTTCAGGGGGCACGCGGGGCGGGGATGGTCCGATCCCGTGCCGTCACCGGCCGTGTGCGGACGGTGGCCGCCACGTCCGGCCCGCGCTGCGGAGTCCGTCAGCGCGCGCTGCTCACCGGCGGTCCCGCCCAGGACGGCGCGATGCCCGTCAGCTGGCAGACCAGCAGGTAGAGGGGGATCGGCGGCGTGTAGGGGGAGGTGCCGTCGGGGTGGTGGATGAGACGCGGCCGGCGGTCCGGGATCTCGGCGCCGGGTGCGTAGCAGGCGGGCAGCGGCCAGGTGACGTCGTGGTCGGAGCCGGCCGGGACCAGCCACCACCACCAGTCGGAGTCGGCGTAGACGCAGCCCTTGGCGGGGAGGCGGGAGAGAATCTTGAAGCCGAAGCGGGCGGGGACGCCGACGGCGTCGCAGCCGAGGCCGGTGTGCAGTCCGACGGGGACGGCGAGGCGGGTGGCGCCCAGTTCGCCGGGGTGGGCGGGGCTGGTGCCTCGGGTGCCGGGGCGGAGTTCGGGGGCGCGGCGCGGGTCCGGTACGCGTTCGCCGGTGGGGGACCTGCGGGTCCCGGGGAGCAGCGGGATCATGCGGGTGGCCATCGACCTCAGCACGTTTCCCCCATGCCGTGGGCGAGTTCCGCCCAGACGACCTGGGCCGTTCCGTGTCCGGTGCGGTCGGCGCCCCAGGCGGTGCACAGTGCGTCGACGATGAGGAGCCCGCGGCCGCGCTCGTCCTCGCCGCAGTCGCGTATCCGGGGGTCGGCCGGGCCGCCCTCGTCGCGCACGGCTATCCGCAGGGTGTCCTCGCCTTCGCGGACCTCGCATATGAAGCGGTCGCTGGCGGTGTGGACGACGGCGTTGGTGACGAGTTCGGAGACGACCAGGGCCACCGTGTCGCGGATGTCGGGGCCGCAGCCCCAGATGATGAGCCGTTCCTCCGCGAGCCGGCGGGCGCGTGCGACCGACGAGGTGAGGGCGGGGAGCTCGAAGGCGAAGCGGCGGACGCCATCGGTATCGGTCTGGGGCTGCGGGCGCTGGGCCATGACTCGGGGACTCATGAGACCTGAAGGCTGCGCGTTACCAGAAGCCACGACCGGTTCCTCACAACAAGGGGCAGGAGTGCCGTACGGCGCTGTCGCCGTGGCGCGGTGGCGCACGGCGGCAGCGTGTACTGGTTCACACCGGAACACTGTCCTCCTGAGTCGGACACTTGGCAAGTGGCACTCTGGAAATTCCAGAGTGCCGTGTTCTCTCTGGCCCTGCTTCGTGGCACACTCGTCGAAACAGTGCGTCGGGGAGGTCTGAGAGTGAGCGAGCCGCGGTCCGCCCCCACGGTGGGACAGGTCGTTCTCGGCAGGCGCCTGCAGGATCTGCGGGAGCGGGCCGGCCTGAAGAGGGAAGAGGCCGCGAAGGTCCTCCGGGTGGCCCCGGCCACCGTCCGGCGGATGGAGACCGCCGAAGTCGCACTGAAGATTCCGTACGTGCAGCTCCTGTTGAGGGAGTACGGGATCACGGACTCCGAGGCCGAGGGGTTCATCGCCCTCGCGGAGGAGGCCAACCTTCCCGGCTGGTGGCAGCGGTTCCACGACGTGCTGCCCGGCTGGTTCTCCATGTACGTGAGCCTGGAGGGGGCGGCCAGCCTCATCCGGGCGTACGAGCCCCAGTTCGTCCCCGGTCTGCTCCAGACCGAGGACTACGCCCGCGCCATTCTGCGCAGCGGGGCGGTCGGTGGCGGCAGTGATGCCGGCAAGGACGAGGACGCCGAGCGGCATGTAGCCCTACGGATGGAGCGCCAGTCCCTGCTGGTCAGGGAGGATGCCCCGAAGTTCTGGGTGATCATGGACGAGACGGTGTTCCGCCGACCGGTCGGCGCCGGGCCCGAAGTGATGCGCGACCAGCTCGACCGGCTGCTCGAAGCGTCGGAGCTGCCGAACGTCACCCTGCAGATCGCGGAGTTCGCGTCCGGCCACCACCCCGGCACCTACGGACCGTTCGTCCTCTTCCGCTTCGCCATGCCCGAACTGCCGGACATGGTCTACAGCGAGTACCTGACCGGCGCCGTCTATCTCGACGCGCGCCCCGAGGTGGCATCCCACCTGGAGGTCATGGACCGCATGGCGGCGCAGGCCGCGACTGCACAACGCACGAAGGAGATTCTCCGGAATCTCCGCAAGGAGCTGTGAATGGATCGCATATACAACGGCATGCCCGCCGCTGAGCTCGGTGCCGAGGGCTGGCACAAGCCATGGAGCGGCGGGAACGGGGGCAACTGCGTGGAGGCCATGAAGCTGGCCGACGGCAGAGTCGCCGTGCGACAGTCCGCAGACCCTGAAGGACCAGCGCTCATCTACACCCATGGAGAGATCGCAGCCTTCATCCAGGGGGCCAAATCCGGTCAGGCTGACTTTCTGCTCACCTGACCCCTTCCATCGCACCCCTACCGTCGCGTAACTCTTGTTGTAGTGCCACTCGTTCATCCCGACCAGGAGCGCCGATGACCCAGGACCCCGCATCCACGCGCAGTGAGATACGGATCGACACCAGCACGCCGCATCCGGCGCGCATGTACGACTGGTTCCTGGGCGGCAAGGACAACTACCCGGTCGACGAGGCGATGGCACGCCAGCTGCTCACCGTCGACGCCCGCGGCCGGGACATGGCCCGCGTCAACCGGGCCTTCATGCACCGCGCCATCCGCTGGCTCAGCGCCCACGGCGTCCGCCAGTACCTGGACATCGGTACGGGCATCCCGACCGAGCCCAACCTGCACCAGATCGCGCAGGAGGCCGCTCCGGACTCCCGCATCGTCTACTGCGACAACGACCCGATCGTGCTCGCGCACGCGGCCGCCCTGCTGCGCTCGACCCCGGAAGGGGCCACCGAGTACATCCAGGCGGACGCCCGCGAGCCCGAGATCATCCTCGAGAGGGCCGGAAAGGTCCTTGACTTCGATCAGCCCATCGCACTGTCGATGCTCGCCCTGCTGCACTTCGTAGGGGACGAGGACAACGCGTACGACCTGGTCGGCAAGCTCGTGGACCAGCTCGCGCCGGGCAGCTACCTGGTCCTCTCCCATGTCACCGGGGACTTCAACCCCGAGGGCGCGGCGGAGGCGGTCGCGATGTACAAGGCGCGCGGGCTGACCCTGCGGCCGCGGTCGCGGGACGAGCTCGCCGCGTTCTTCGACGGCCTCGAGTTCGTCGAGCCCGGTGTGTCGCTCACGGCGGAGTGGCACCCGGAGCTGGGCGAGCCGGTCCCGGTGCCGGGCGACGAGCCCATCCCGGGGTGGGCCGCGGTGGCCCGCAAGCCCTGACCCGCGAGCCCCGAGTCCCTCCGTACGGGAGGCCCCGCCGACCTGGTCGGCGGGGCCTCATCCGCGTCACGGACCTCCTGCCGACGTCCGCGTCGCGCCGGCGCTACGGCTTCACCAGCGTCACCAGGAACTCGTCGGTCCTGCCGATGTTGCCGGCCGCGTCGATCGTGCGGTACTCGATCCTGTGGGTGCCGTAGTCGGGGGTGGCGTCGTCCCACGGCACCGCACGGCTCCGGCCCAGCTTCCCGTACACGAGGTCGTCGATCACCGTGCCGCCCGGCGAGAAACGGAACGGCGCGTCCGCGTCCGTCGGCCAGCCGTAGTACGTGTACCAGCCGTCGCCGTCGACCCGGAACTGGCTCACCACCGCGCCCTCCTGGTCGTCCCGCGCGGTCAGCCGCATGGTGAACGGCCCGTCGTACACGTACTCCACGGGCCGGCCGTGCCGTCCCACCGTGCGCAGCGGTTCCGAGAGTTCGTACGAGGTCGTCGCCGGACGGGCGTCCACGGTCCAGCTCAACTCCTCGTCCGTACCCGCGATGCGTGCCGTGAGGGTGTGGGTGCCCGCGGCCATCGCGGTCGAACGCAGGTCCAGGTCACGGTCGTTCGGGCCGGTCGCGATGGTCCGGCCGTCAAGGCGCCAGCGCACGGCCGGGGTCCGGTCCACCGCGTGGGTGGTGTCGGCGTGGACGACCGACCGGGCGCCGACGGGTGCCCCGAGCGGAGTGTGGCCGGTGAACGCGGCCGCGGTCGCGTCGCGCACGGTGGTGAGGGCCGGGTCCACCGTCCACCGGACGGTCCGGGTGAGCGCCGCCGAGGCGCGGACCGCCGGGTCGCGTACGAACGGCGTCGGGTCGGTGACGGTCGCCGTGAGCGTGTGCGTCCCGGGGGAGAGGCGCAGGGTGCGCAGGTCGACGGTGCGCGCGCCGCGGGTGGGCAGCGTCCGCCCGTCCAGGCGCCAGGTCACGGCGAGCGCGCCGCCCACCGGGTGCAGGGTGTCGACCCACACCGTCCGGTCCGCCCCCACGGGTGAGGTGTTCGGCGTGTGGTCCTGGACCGGGTTCACCTTGGCGGAGATCGCCCGGACCATCACCTCGCGCTCCACCTGGTCGAAGGCGTAGCCGAGGGTCTTCATCAGGGAGTGACGGCTCGGGCGCCAGACGCCCTTCGTGCTGTACATGCCGCCCTCGTGGCGGCCGATGACGCCGCCGGACTCGCTCTCCTCGCCGAGCCAGCGCCACCATTTGGCCCGCTGCCCACGCATCTGGCGCTCGGTCAGGAGCGTGTGATGCGTGGAGGAGGGCTCAGGGCCGGAGTACGCCTCGCCCGGCACTCCGCGCGCGTAGTAGTCGTACTCGTCCTGGAGGCCACCGAGCGAATGGCCTATCTCGTGCGGGGTGATGAGGGACGAGAGCGCGTTGCCGCCTGACGCGGTGGCGTAACTGCCGCCCGCGCCGCCGTAGGTGGAGCTGTGGGCGAGGGCGACGATCTGCCGGTTGGCGCCGCTCGTGCCCGGGACGAGATCGGCGAGCGCGGCGGCCTTGCGGCTGTCTACGGTCAGCAGCCGCCGCACGCTGTTCGGATCGCAGCCGCCCCAGAACCCCATGTCGAGCGCCGTGTCGCGGGCGGGGGCGTCCAGGCCGGGGTCGCAGTCCACACCCGACTCGGCCGAAGGAGCCTCCACCGCCCAGACGTTGATGTACGAGCGGTAGGAGGCGAAGGGCTCGATGCTCCACAGGGTGTTCAGATGCCGGTCGAGGTCCGCGCGGAACGCAGGCATCTCCGCCGCGGTGTATCCGTCGCCCATGAACACCACGTTGAACCGCCGGTCCGCGGGCCCGGTGGTCTGGACGGGGACGACGATCGGACCGTCACCGGGCACCGGCGTCTCGGCCGCCGCCGGTACGGTTCCCACCAGACCGGCGGCCAGCAGGCAGACCGCGACGACGCGGGCCACCTCTCGTCGAACTCCCGTGCGCTGTGAGGTCATGGGGCGCGAGCCTAGGCCGCACCCCCGCTCTCGTAAAGCCGTTCGTCGGCCGTATGCCTTCGTGACAGCTTCGTCGCCGCCCACCGCCTCCTCAGTGCCGTAGGTACGCCAGACCCGCGTGCTCCGCGGTGTAGCCCTGCACCAGCCGGCGGGCCACCGTCACCGAGTCGACCAGCGGATGCAGGGCGAAGGCCTTGACCGCGGTCGCCCGCGAGCCGCTCTCCGCCGCCGCGAGGACCTCACGCTCCACCGCCTTCACGGCCGTCACCAGGCCGACCGCGTGGTACGGCAGCGGGGACACCGACACCGGGTGGGCGCCGTTCGCGTCCACGAAGCAGGGGACCTCGATCACCGCGTCCGCGTCGAGCGCGGCGAGCGTCGTGCCGTTGCGGACGTTGAGGATCAGCGTGGCCCGCTCGCCCCGGGCGATGGCCCGCATGAGGGCCAGCGCCACCTTCTCGTAGCCGCCCGACTCCAGGTCCTCCTCGTCGCGCTCCCCGATCCCGGCGGCCTCCCGGTTCGCTGCCATGTACGTGGCCTCCCGGTCGGCGAGCGTACGGTGCCAGGCAGCGAGGGCCGGGGTGTCGGGCCTCCCCATCTCCTGGTAGAAAGCGCCCTGTTGGTCGCGCAGATATGCGCCGCGGGTGCGCTCGGCCGACCGGTAGGCCCGCACGGCCTCCCGGTTGAAGTAGTAGTAGTGCAGGTACTCGTTGGGGATCGCGCCCAGGGAGCGCAGCCACTCCGGGCCGAAGAGCCTGCCCTCCTCGAAGGAGTCGAGCGCCTTCTCGTCGGCGAGCAGCCTCGGCAGCTCGTCCCGGCCGTCGATCCGCAACCCCCGCAGCCAGCCGAGGTGGTTGAGGCCCACGTAGTCGATCCAGGCCTTGTCCGGGTCGGCGCCGAGGATGCGGGCGACCCGCCGGCCGAGGCCGACGGGGGAGTCGCAGATGCCCACGACCCGGTCGCCGAGGATCCGGGACATCGCCTCCGTGACCAGGCCCGCCGGGTTGGTGAAGTTGATGACCCAGGCGTCCGGGGCGAGTTCGGCGACCCGGCGCGCGATGTGCACCGCGACGGGCACGGTCCGCAGTCCGTAGGCGATACCGCCGGCGCCCACCGTCTCCTGACCGAGGACCCCTTCGGCGAGCGCGATCCGCTCGTCCGCGGCCCTGCCCTCGAGACCGCCGACGCGGATCGCGGAGAACACGAAGTCGGCCCCGCGCAGCGCCTCGTCCAGATCCGTCGTCGCCGTCACACCGGGCGCGTCCGGCACCCCCTCGCCCTGCTCCGCCAGGACCCTGGCGATGGCTGAGAGCCGCCCCTCGTCGAGGTCGTACAGGGTGACGTGGGTGACCCGCCCCTCCGCGTGGTCGCCGAGGAGAGCGCCGTACACCAGCGGCACCCGGAACCCGCCGCCTCCGAGAATCGTCAGTTTCATGCTCGTACGCTACTCGGACGCACCCCCTGAGCAGCAGGATCCCGCCCCGGCGTCCACACGGCCGTCCACATGCCGGGCGCCCACGCCGTTGCTCCCTCCCGGGGTGTCCCCGGAGTGTCTCCGGGGGTCTCCCGTGTGCCCACACCGCCGCCCGTTCGTGAGGCGGGCCCGCCCGGCAGCGCGCACCCGGTGGGGGACAATGGCGGCATGTCCCGACGCAAGACCCGCCCCCGTACGTCCCCGGCCCGCCCGGCCACGCCCGCCGTGACCCCGGAGTCACCCTGCCCGTGCGGTCTCGACACCGCGTACGGCACGTGCTGCGGCCGCTTCCACACAGGGACGGGCGGCGGCGCGCCCACCGCCGAGCTGCTCATGCGCTCCCGGTACAGCGCCTTCGTCGTCCGCGACGAGGCCTATCTGCTGCGCAGCTGGGCGCCGGAGACCCGGCCCGTCGAGGTCGGCTTCGACCCGGGGACGCGCTGGACCGGACTGGAGATCGAGTCGGCCACCGACGGCACCGCCTTCCACCAGCACGGCACCGTCACCTTCACCGCGCGCTACGTCCACGACGGCGAGCCCGGCGCCATGCACGAGCGGAGCCGCTTCACCCGCCACGAGGGCGCCTGGGTGTACGTGGACGGCGACGTCAGCGCGTAGCGACCGGGGAAGAGCCGCTCAGCGACCGGAGGGAAGCGGGGGAGCCGGCCGGCCGCGCGGTCCCGGGGCCCCGCGGTCCCGGAGCCGCCCGCGGTCCCGGGTCAGACGCCGGTGGTCCTGCTCAGCGTGCGACCGCCGTCGCTGTCGAGCGAGCGGTCGGGAAGGCCGTTCGCGAGGTCCTCGGCGACGATCTTCTTGGCGATGGCGTCCGTCGCCACCCGCAGTTCGGGTCCGCTGGGCCGACCGCTCTCCTGCTCGACGCGGTCGGACAGCCAGTCGCCCCACGCGTGCGTGATGACGTCCGCCTCGCGCTTGCCCGCCGGCGTGTGGGAGAGCAGATGCCCGTCGCGCGTCAGGAAGCCCTCGTCGACCATCCGGTCGAAGACCGGCAGCAGTACCTCGGGCGGGACCCTCCGCCCCGCCGAGATCAGCCCCAGGCTCGCGTGGCCGACCGTCCGCGTGTACAGCTCGACCTGCATCACCGCCCACGCCCCGGCCGTGTCGAGCCGGGTGTCGGAGACCTCCAGGATCCGCCGTGCGGTGGCGAGGTCGATCCGGCGCATGATCCTGCCCACCGCCAGTTCCAGGTGCTGCGCGGAGTCGCCCGACGAGGTGGGAGCGGAGAAGCCCTCGCCCATGTCGGGTGCGGCGGCGCGCGCCGAGTCGCGGAGCGTCACCTGCTTGAGGAAGAGCGCGACGACGAAGCCCACGGCGGCGACCGGCACCGTCCAGAGGAAGACGGTGTGGAGGGTGTCGGCGTAGGCGTTGACGATGGGCTCCGCCACCTGCTCCGGCAGACCGTGCACGCCGTCCGGGCTCTGCGCTGCCTGCGCGACACCCGACGGGTCCAGGCCCAGGCTCCCGGCGACGGCCGCTGCCTCGGCGACCCCGGCCTCGAGGTTGGGCGTGAGGGAGTTGACGTAGATCGTGCCGAAGACGGCGGTGCCGAAGGAGCTGCCGAGCGTACGGAAGAAGGTGACGCCCGAGGTGGCCGTGCCGAGGTCGGCGTACTCGACGGTGTTCTGCACGGCGATGGTGAGGACCTGCATGCACAGGCCGATGCCGACGCCGAGCACGAACATGTACAGCGACGCGAGCCAGGTGCTGGTCCCCGGTTCCATCAGGGACAGGAGGTAGAGCCCGACGCCCATCACCAGACAGCCGACGATCGGGAAGATCCGGTAGTGGCCCGTCTTGCTGACCACGTTGCCGCTGAAGACGGACGCGATGAGCAGACCGACGACCATGGGGAGGGTGCGGATGCCGGAGACGGTCGCCGAGTCCCCGTCCACGTACTGGAGGTACGTCGGCAGGAACGTCATCGCGCCGAGCATGGCGAAGCCGACGACGAAGCTCAGCACCGAGCAGACGGTGAAGACCGGATTCCCGAACAGCCTCATGGGCAGCATGGGTTCGGCCGCACGGGTCTCGACCCAGCAGAACAGTCCGAGCGCGATGACACCGCCGACGAAAAGCCCGATGATGACGCCGGACGTCCAGGCGTACTCGTTGCCGCCCCAACTGGTCGCCAGGATCAGGGCGCTGGCTCCGGCGGCGACCAGCGCGATGCCCGCGTAGTCGATGATCGGCTTGCTCGCCGAGCGTACGGAGGGGATCGTGCGGGCGGCGGCGATCACGACCAGGATCGCGATGGGAACGTTGACGTAGAAGGCCCATCGCCAGGTGAGATGGTCGGTGAACAGACCGCCGAGCAGTGGGCCGATGACGGTGGAGACACCGAACACGGCCCCGATCGCGCCCTGGTACTTGCCGCGTTCGCGCAGGGGGATCACATCGGCGATGAGCGCCATCGAGGTGACCATCAGGCCGCCCGCGCCGATGCCCTGGAGGCCGCGCCAGACGATCAGCAGCGTCATGTTGGTGGCGAGGCCGCAGAGGAACGAGCCGGTGATGAAGACGATCGCCGAGATCTGGAAGATCACCTTGCGGCCGAAGAGATCGCCGAACTTGCCGACGAGGACGGTCGCGACCGTCTCGGCGAGCAGGTACGCCGTGACCACCCACGACATGTGGGCGGCGCCGCCGAGGTCCGAGACGATCGTGGGCAGGGCGGTGCCGACGATCGTCTGGTCGAGCGCGGCGAGGAGGACACCCAGCATGATCGTGCCGAAGACGATGTTGCGGCGGCGGCGGTCGAGCACGGGTGGCTCGGTGACGGCCGGGGCCGAGGGCGCGGGCGCTGCGTCGCTGGTCGTGGTCACTCTCGCAGCGTCACATCGGCCCCGACCGCGTGCATGCGGGGGACGGCCGAACGGGCGGACCGGCGGGGAGCGGTCAGGCCGTCCCCCGGCAGGCCGGACTGTCAGGCCGTCCCCGGTCAGGCCGTCCCCCGGCAGGCCGGACTGTCAGGCCGGGCCGTCGGCGGGACCTGTCAGGCCGGGCCCGTCAAGCCGGGCTCAGTGCGTGACCGGCAGCTTCGGGTGGTGCTTGGCGAGGATCTTGTTGGCCCGGGCGAGCGTCGCGAGGGCGTTCTCCCGGTCCGCCCGGTCCTCCGCGCAGAGCGGTCCCCGGAAGCGGTACACCTCGCGCGCGGCGCAGTCCGCGTCGATCTCGGCCTGGAGGACGTGCAGCGGCAGGCAGGAGCCGATCAGCGCGGCCACACGGTCGGGGATCGGGACGGGTACGAGGCGCGAGGGCGAGGTGATCACGGGTCAGTCCTAGTGGGTCCGGGAGGCGTACGGAAGGGTCTGCTCTCCATACGTACCGGATCGCCGTACGGGTTCCGGCACGGCGATGTCGCGGTGGGGCAACGACGCGACGGCGCTCCGGCGGGGCCTGCGGCGGCCCGGGCGGGGGAGCGGGTACGGTCGCCGGGCGCGGCCGGGGACGTTCTCGCAGGTACGGGCCCGGGTGGCCGGCGCGGGATTGTTCACCGACCCTGCGTATCGCCCGTACGTGCGACGAACGCGTGCGCGACGACGCGGGGTTGGGGACGGTGGGACGCTCGTCGAATGTGAAGCATCTCACTCGGCGGATCGGCGTCCTCCGGACACCGTCCGGCCGTCACGCCAGGATCTCGGACAGGTCGTACGAGACGGGCTCGTCCAGCTGTCCGTATCCGCAGGACTCCGGCGTCCGGTCCGGGCGCCACCGCTTGAACTGCGCCGTGTGCCGGAAGCGGTCGCCCTCCATGTGGTCGTACCCGACCTCGCAGACCCGCTCGGGCCGCAGCGCCACCCACGACAGGTCCTTCTTCCCCGACCAGCGGCTCGGCGCGCCCGGCAGCCGCGCCCCCGCGTGTGCGGCCTCCTCCGCCCAGGCCGCCCAGGGGTGTCCGTCCGGCGGGTCCATCCGGAGCGGTTCGAGCTCCTCGACCAGCTCGGCCCGCCGCTGCGCGGTGAACGCCGCACACACGCCGACGTGCTGGAGGGCGCCCTTGTCGTCGTGCAGGCCGAGCAGCAGCGAGCCGACCACCGGCCCGCTCTTGTGGAAGCGGTAGCCGGCCACCACGACATCCGCCGTCCGCTCGTGCTTGATCTTGTACATGAGGCGGGCGTCCGGCCGGTACGGCAGGTCGAGCGGCTTGGCGATCACCCCGTCGAGACCCGCGCCCTCGTACTGCTCGAACCACTGGGCGGCGACCTCGGCGTCCCGGGTGGCCGGTGCGAGATGCACCGGCGCGTCGACGCCGGCGAGCATCCGCTCCAGGGCCTCCCGGCGCTCGCTCAGCGGAGTGTCGAGCAGCGAATCGTCTCCGAGGGCGAGCAGGTCGAAGGCGACGAACAGCGCCGGTGTCGTCTCCGCCAGCATGCGGACCCGGGAGTCGGCGGGGTGGATCCGCTCGCTGAGCCGGTCGAAGTCGAGGTGGCCGCCGTGCTCGATGACGATCTCGCCGTCGACCACGCAGCGTTCCGGCAGCCGGGCCGCGAGCGCCTCGACCAGCTCGGGGAAGTAACGGGTGAGCGGCTTGCCGGTACGGCTGCCGATGACGAGCTCCGGACCGTCGCGGTGCACGATCGCACGGAAGCCGTCCCACTTCGCCTCGTACTGCATCCCGGGCGGGATCCGCTTCACCGACTTGGCGAGCATCGGTTTCACGGGCGGCATCACCGGAAGATCCATGAGGCGATTGTCCGGTATGCGGGACTTGTCGGCGAGCCCTAGGCTGACCGGCATGGCAGGCAAGGCGGCAGCGGTGGAACTGGAAGTCGGCGACCGGACCGTACGCGTGTCCAATCCGGACAAGGTGTACTTCCCCGAACCCGGCTACACCAAGCTCGACATGGTCAGCTACTACCTGGCCGTCGGCGACGGCATCACCCGCGCCCTGCGCGACCGCCCCACCACCCTGGAGCGCTACCCCGACGGGGTGACCGGCGAGTCGTTCTTCCAGAAGCGCGCCCCGAAGTACCTCCCCGACTGGATCCCGACCGCCCACATCACCTTCCCCAGCGGCCGCTCGGCCGACGAGATGTGCCCCACCGAACCGGCGGCCGTGCTCTGGGCCGCCAACCTCGGCGCCGTCACCTTCCATCCGTGGCCGGTGCGCCGGGACGACACCGACCACCCCGACGAACTCCGCATCGACCTCGACCCGCAGCCCGGCACGGACTACGCGGACGCCGTCCGCGCCGCCCGCGAACTGCGCGCCGTGCTCGACGAGCACGGGCTGCGCGGCTGGCCGAAGACCTCCGGCGGGCGAGGCATCCACGTCTTCGTCCCGATCCTGCCGAACTGGACGTTCACGCAGGTCAGGCGGGCGGCCATCGCCTGCGGGCGAGAGCTGGAGCGCCGGATGCCGGACCAGGTCACCATCAAGTGGTGGAAGGAGGAGCGCGGCGAGCGGATCTTCGTCGACTACAACCAGACGGCCCGGGACCGCACGATCGCCTCCGCCTACTCCGTACGTCCGCGACCGCACGCGCCCGTGTCGGCGCCGCTGCGGTGGGAGGAGGTGGACGACGCCGTGCCGCGGGACTTCGACATCAGGACGATGCCGGTCCGGTACGCCGAGGTGGGTGACGTCCATGCCGACATGGACGACGAACGGTTCAGTCTGGAGTCCCTGCTCGAACTGGCCCGGCGGGACGAGGCGGAGCACGGCCTGGGTGATCTGCCGTACCCGCCGGAGTATCCGAAGATGCCGGGCGAACCGAAGCGGGTGCAGCCGAGCCGGGCGAAGAAGGAGCCGAAGGGGGCGGGGGAGGCGAAGGAGCCGGGGGAGTCGGGGGAGTCCGGCTGAGGAGGCGGGAAGGGCGGGCCGGTGCCTCCGGGTGGGCACCGGCCCGCCCTCTTCTTCGAGCCTAAAACAACACGAACGATCGTGCTAGCATTTTTGCATCGGCAGGATGCAGAACCCACAGGACGACCGAGGAGATCCCGGCATGTACCCGATGGCTCCGCTCATCCGCACCGCCCTGAACGTCGCCGCCCGCGTCGCCCCCGGAGCGGCCGGTCGCTGGGCCTTCCATCTCTTCGTCCGTCCACTCGGCCGGGCACGGCTCAAACCCGAGGAGCAGGCGCTCTTCGCCACCGCCCGCACCGGGCACCTCCAGGCCCGCGGCAAGGACGTCGTCACGTACGCCTGGGGAGACGGCCGCCGGCCCGTCCTGCTCGTGCACGGCTGGTCCTCGCGCGCCTCGCGGCTCACCGCCTTCGTCGAAGCGCTGCTGGATCGCGGCTACAGCCCCGTCACCTTCGACGCACCCGGCCACGGCGAATCCCCCGGCCGGGCCAGCAACATCCTCGAATACCGGGCGATCATCCGGGAGTTGCACGCACGACACGGCGACTTCGACGCCGTCGTCGCCCACTCCTTCGGAGTCCTCGCCTCCCTCTTCGCCCTCCGGGACGGCGTCCGCACGGCCCGATTCGTCGGCATCGGCGGCGTCGGCTCCTTCGACCTGCTGCTCAAGGGCTTCCAGATCGGACTCGGTGTGGACGAGCGGGTCCTCCGGCGTATGCGCGAGCACGTGGAGCGGCGGCTCGCGCCGGGCGAACCCGGCATCTGGGACCGCTTCGGAGCGGACCGCGACTCCGGCGGACTCGGCGCGCCCGTCCTGCTGTTCCACGACGAGGGCGACGACATGGTGCCGCTCGTCCACTCCCGGCGGCTCGCACGCGCCCACGGGGAGCGGGCCCGGCTCGTCGTCACCCGAGGACTCGGCCACCGGCGCATCCTGCGGGACCCGGCGGTCGTCGGCGAGGCGCTGGAGTTCCTGACGGCGCCGGCGGGCGAACCGTCGGAGGGGGAGCGGGTGGCCGCGAGCTGAGCGGGGGCGGGGCTGGGCCCTGGGGCGGGGCCGGGACCGGGCGGTCGGCCGGTCCCGCACCTTGTCCGGCTACTCGCCGTCGAGGCCGTCCCGGCCCCTGTCCGTGGCCGAGGCGCGCAGCCGTGCGTGGATCCCCCGCTCGGCACGGTCATACGTCTGCGTGTCACCGAGCAGGACGGACTGGGCGTTGGCCGCCTCCATGAGGGCGATCACCTCGAAGGCGAGCTGCTCCACATCCAGATCCCCGACGAGGTCGCCGACGGACTGGGCCTCCGTCAGGGACCTTTCCACGTACGCGTTCCAGTCGCGGCGGGTCTGGGCGACGGCGTCGTGGACCGGGCCCGTGCGCGCGTCGAACTCGGCCGAGACCGCGTAGAAGAAGCAACCGCCGGCGAAGACCCGGTCGGAGGAGTACGTGAGCCAGTTCCGGCACAGGTCGCGCACCCGCCGGGCTCCCGGCGGCACGTCCCTCAGGGGGGTGACGACGTTCTCGGCGAAGACGGCGGCAGCGGCCCTGATCGTGGACAGCTGGAGCTCCTCCTTCGAGCCGAAGAGGGCGAAGACGCCGCTCTTGCTCAGCTGGAGCTCGGTGGCGATCCGGCCGAGGGAGAGGCCGTCGAGCCCTTCGACCGAGGCGATGTCCATCGTCCGGCCGAGCACGAGGCGCCGGGTCTGGTTCCCGCGCTCGACGCGCCCGTCCGTCTTGGTCCCGGTGTCGCCCATGTCCCCATCCTACTGAACGCACGACCGTGCGGAAACTTTGCCGACTGCCGACTGCCGACTGCTGCCCGCTGCCGGACGCCTGCGGCCCGGCTGCTGTCACGGGTCCGCGGCGCCGTCCGGACGGACTGACCGGTCCGGGCCGGCTAGCCGGCCCGCTCGCCGGGGTCCCTTCGCTCCGACGGGGCGAGCAGCAGCACCTCCAGGGCGCGGGCGCAGGACCGGGCCTGTGCGAGGTACCAGTCGAGCCGGGCGTCGGTGATCAGCTCCGGTGTCGCCCGCACCGCGAGCGCGAAGCGCGCGTGTCCCGTCCGCTCCAGGACCGGCACGGCCACGGTCCGCACCCCGTGGGCCGACTCTCCGTCGTTGAGGGCGTACCCGGCCTCTCGTACGCGGGTCAACTCGGCTGCGAGGGCGGGAGGTTCGACGATGGTCCGCTCGGTGAACGCGTGCAGCGGCGGCAGTGAGCGCGGGCCTGCCTCACCCGCCCGGGGCCATGCGAGCAGCACCTTGCCGAGCGCCGTCGAGTGCAGCGGGCGGCGCAGCCCCACCTTCGGTGTCACGGAGCCGCCCGCGACGATGACCACGTGCGGGCCGCTGCGCAGGGCCAGGTCGGCGGTGGCGCCGGTCCGTTCGGCGAGATCGGACAGCTCGGGCGCGGCCAGGTGCAGACCCCGCTGGTGGTACGAGAGCCGCCCCAGCTCCGTCATCGCCGGGCCGAGCCGGTAGCGGGCGGTCCGGGCGTCCTGTTCCAGGAATCCCGCGCCGAGCAGGGTCCGGGCGAGACGGTGAGCGGTGGACGTGGAGAGTCCGAGCCGTCGCGCGAGGTCGGAGGCGCTCAGGTCGGGTCCGTTGTCATGGAAACAGTGCAGTACATCCAGTGCGCGGCGGACCGCCTGGGCGCCCGCCGGGGGTCGGGCGATGCCGGCCTCGGTCGTCATAGGGTTCGCTCCCCGTGGGTGATCGGGCTCCCACGCTCCCACATGGCGGGAGCCGAATCAGGTCCCGGGCGAGGCCGGAAACACGCCGTTCATATGCAATCCCACATGGTGGGAGGCGAGTTGTGGGCGGTGGAACTTCCGTGGCAGGGTTCCGGCCAAGCCACCACAGCGGCACCGAGCCGGAGGGAGCAGGGCCCGTCATGAACGCACGACGTACTGACCGACGTACCACCGCATGTCGCACCGCGCGATGTGTGCGCACGGCCTCTCCTGCACCGCTCGTCCTCACCCGGCGCCGCCACATCGACCTGGCGCGTGTCGCAGGGGCCGGCTGTCGCTGACATGTCGCGGAGCTGACGTGTCGCCGGGCGACGGCATCGGCTGATCCCTTCCCGAGAGCGTTCGCGGCGGGTGTGCCACGACGACACGGCGGGCGCGCGGTCGTCGCCCATGGTGCGAGATCCGGCCCCCTGCGGGTGTCCCGCCCGGGGTGAGAACCGTTTCCCATGACAGGGAAGGGGCCGGGGACCCACGCGCGGAGGTCGCGGCCCCGCGTAGGCCGTCGCCCCGCCCACGTCGCTGCCTCGCTCGTCGCTGTCTCGCGTGGCCACCTGCCGCGCGCAGGCCCCTTCCTCGCCAGATCCTGCCAACTCGGCCAGATCCTGCCTCCTCGGCCAGGTCCTGCCTCCTCGCCGGGAGTCGCATCCGCCCTGGCGGCCCCCGCGGCCCCGTATCCGCCTGCCTTGCCGTCGCGCGCCCACCGGCCGGGCCGGCCCCCCTGACACCTCGTACGCCCCGTACCACCTCCCGCTCCCGTAGCCCTGCCCGCTCGCCCCGTCCGCGCCCCCGCTCGACGCTCCTCGCGCCCGATCGCCGCGCCTGCCGCCCCCGCCCGTCCCACCTCACCCAGGGAAGCCCCTCCATGACGTCTGCCCGCGTGCCCGACACGCTCTGGTTCACCCGCTGCCCCGTGCCCACCGCCACCGGTGTCGCCGCCGATCGCGGCTGGCTGGAGGGGGAGTTCGCGGCCGACGGCATCGCCGTCCGCTCCCTCCAGGACGCCGAGCCCGGCGCCGATCGCGCCACCCACTTCACCCACGCGCTGCCCGGACTCTTTCGCGAGGGCGGCAACGTGCCCGCGCTGTGGGCCCGTTCACGCGGCGAACGGACCCGGCTCGTCGGCCTCACCTGGATCGAGGAGCGCCAGGTGGTGCTCGTCGCTCCCGGGTCCGCGGTGCGGGGGGCCGCCGCCCTGCACGGGCTGCGGCTCGCCCTGCCCCGGCACTCGGTACCCATCGACTTCTGGCGGGCGATGGCCCTGCGCGGTTTCGAGGGCGCACTCGCCTCCGCCGGGTACGGCCTCGGCGACGCCCGCCTCGTCGACGTACCCGCCGACGGGCATCGGGGCCAGTGGGCCGCGGAGCTGGACGCCCTGCGCCGGGGCGAGGTCGACGCCGTCTATGTGAAGGGGGCACTCGCCGTCGAGGCGGCCCGCCGTGCCGGGGCCGAGGTGGCCGTGGAGCTGGACGCCCTCCCCGATCCCGCGCACCGCGTCAACAACGGCACCCCCCGTCCCCTCACCGTGCACCAGGACCTCCTGGACGAGCATCCCGAGCTCGTCGCCCGCTTCCTCGCCGTCCTGCTCCGCGCCGCCGACTGGGCCGCCGGCGAACCGGAGGAGGTCGCCAGGATCCTCGGCGCCGAGACCGGTGCGGGTGCCGAGGGCGTCGCGGGGGCCTATCGGCCCGGCACCCACCGCACCCTCCACCCGGACCTGTCCGACACCCGCCTCGACCTGCTCGCCCGGCAGGAGGAGGCCCTGCGGGGCCACGGTTTCCTGCCCGAGGCCGTGGACGTACGCACCTGGGCCGACCCGGAGCCGCTGCGACAGGCCCGCCTACGGGCCGCCGCCGCCCCGGTGTCGACGTCGTCGCGGTCGATTCCGTAACCGGCTGCCCCGTCACCCCGTCACCACGCCCCCACCCTCCGCCTCCCGAAGGACGAACGCCATGCGCCCACTCGCCCACGCCACCCCGCCCGTCACTCGTACCGCTCGCGTCGCTCTGGCGGTCCTTGCCGCCCTCTCCTTTCTCACCGCCTGCGGCGGCAGCCCCGCGGCGGACGCGGCCACCGGCCAGAGCGCCGGAAAGGGGCCGGAGGGAGCGAAGGGCACCGTCACCATTCGCATCCCGGACCCCGGGAACGCCGGCGTCCTCGCCCGTGGCAAGAAGGACGGCAGCCTCGACAAGGCGCTCGCCGCGGTCGGTGCCAAGGTGGCCTGGACCGGCAGTGCCGGTCCCTTCGCGCCCGCCGCCCAGGCGATGAACGCCGACCAGCTCGACATCGCGACCGGCTCGATCACCTCCGGCATCACCTCCCTCTCCCAGAGCCCCGGATTCGCCTTCTTCACCGCCACGGCCCCCGACCCCGTCGGCGAGGGCATCCTCGTCCGCGAGGGCTCGGACATCGACTCCGTCGACGACCTCGTCGGCCGCAAGGTCGCCGTCAACAAGGGCGGCACCGGCGAGTACCTCCTCCTCAAGGCCCTCGCCAAGGCCGGCGTCCCCGCCGACAAGGTCGAGCGGGTCTATCTGCGACCGGACCAGACAGCCGCCGTCTTCAACGCCGGACAGGTCGACGCCTGGGCCGTCTGGTCCACCTACGCGGTCGCCGAGATCGGCGCGGACAAGGCCCGCTTCGTCGCCGACGGAACCGCCATCGGATCCGACAACTACAGCCTCACCGCGGTCCGTTCGGGCTTCGTCAAGGAACACCCCGAGGTCGTCAAGGCCCTCTACGCCTACCTCCACGACAACAGCGTGAAGGAGAAGAGGGACCCGGCCGCCTACCTGAACGTCTTCACCGACGCCGGCCCCACCGCCGTCAACGGCAAGGCGAAGGAGGTCCAGATCTCCTTCTCCGGCAAGGGCGGCACCGTCGACCCGATCCGGCCCGAGGACATCGAGCGCTTCGAGACGGTCGCCCGGTTCTACGCCGACCAGAAGGTCACGCCGAACAAGGTCGACATCGCCGCCCACCTCCTCGACATCGAGAAGCTGTCGTGACACCCCCGCTCACCAGCGCCCCCGCCGCCACCACCCCCGCCCCGCCCACGCCCGTGTCCGAGCGGGAGCCCACGCCCGCGAACGGGCCCGGGCCCACGCGGAAGGCGCCCGCGGACGGCGGCAGCACCGCCGGACTCGTCACCCCCCGGCCCGACGTACGCCGCCCCCGCTCCCGTACGTACTCCCTCACCGTCCGCGCGCTCGGCCCCGTCGCCCTCCTCGCCCTCTGGTGGACCTCCTCCGCCACCGGCGTCCTCACTCCCGACGTACTCGCATCTCCAGCTCAAGTCATCGACGCAGTAGGCGAGTTGTGGGGTAACGGCCAACTGCCCGACGCGCTCGCCACCTCCCTCACCCGCTCGGGGATCGGGCTCGTCATCGGCCTCGCCGCCGGGCTCACCCTGGGCATCACCACCGGCTTCACCCGGCTCGGCGACGAACTGCTCGACTCCTCGCTCCAGACCCTCCGCACGATCCCGTTCCTGTCCCTCGTCCCCCTCTTCATGGTCTGGTTCGGGATCAACGAGACCGCGAAGATCCTGCTCATCGCGGTCGCCACGACCTTCCCGATGTACGTCTCCACCAGCGGGGGCGTCCGCAACACCGACCGCAAACTCGTCGAGGCCATGCGCAGCTTCGGGCTCGGCCGGCTCGCGATCGTGCGCCAGGTCGTCCTCCCCGGAGCCCTGCCCTCACTCCTCGCCGGACTGCGGCTCTCCATGACGCTCAGCGTCATCGCGCTCATCGCCGCCGAGGAGATCAACGCGACCGAAGGCATCGGCTATCTCATGTCCCAGGCCCAGAGCTACGCCCGCACCGACATCCTCGCCGTCTGCATCCTCGTCTACGGTCTCCTCGGCCTCACCGCCGACGTTCTCGTCCGGGGCCTGGAGCGGGTCCTGATGCCCTGGCGCACGGCCGGCCCCGGAGGAGGAGCCCGATGACGCCTTCCCCGTCGGCTCCCGCGACGGCGGTACGGGTACGAGGCCTGCGCCGCGTCTTCGGCAGCCGGCCCGTCCTCGACGGCCTCGAACTCGACCTGGAGCGCGGCGAGTTCCTCGCCCTCCTCGGTGCGAGCGGCAGCGGCAAGACGACCCTGCTCCGTATCCTCGGCGCCCTCGACGGCGCCGACGGGGGAGAGGCGCTCGTGCCCGAGGCCCGCACGATCGTCTTCCAGGAGCCCCGGCTCATCCCGTCCAAGAAGGTTCTCGCCAATGTGACCGTAGGCCTCCCGCGCGGCGCGGCGACCCGGGCCACCGGACTGCGGGCGCTCGCCGAGGTCGGTCTCGAACGTCACGCGGACGCCTGGCCCGCCACCCTCTCCGGCGGTGAGGCCCAGCGCGTCGCGCTCGCCCGCGCCCTGGTCCGGGAGCCCGAACTCCTGCTCCTCGACGAGCCGTTCGCCGCCCTGGACGCGCTGACCCGGCTCCGGATGCAGGACCTCGTCGGCGAGCTGCGCCGGATCCACCGCCCGGCCGTGCTCCTCGTGACGCACGACGTCGACGAGGCCGTGCGCCTCGCCGACCGGGTCGCCGTCCTGCGGGACGGCCGGCTGGTCACCGACGAGCCCGTCCTCGTTCCCCGCCCCCGCGACCCCGGCGACCCGGCCTTCGTCGCCCTGCGCCGCCGCCTCCTCGCCGACCTGGGCGTCCACCCGCCCGAGGAGGCGGCCACCTCCACTCCCGAGCCCGAGCCCGGGCCCGCCCCCGCCTTCGATCCCGCCCCCGCCTCCGCATCTCCCGAAGGAGCCCCCGCATGAGCGTCGTCATCGGTGTCCACCGCAGCAACCCCTCCCTCTACCACCTCTCCCGGCTCGGCTACGCGGAGGAGGAACTCGCCGCGCTCGGCGAGACCGTGACCTGGCACCCGTACACCGACGGGGTCCGCACCGGTGCCCATCTCACCGACGGCACCATCGACTTCGGCGGCACCGGTTCCACGCCGCCGGTCACCGCGCAGGCCGCCGGACACGACATCGTCTACACCGCCGTCTCGGCGCCCCGCCCCGGCCACGGCGCACTCCTCGTCCCCGAGGACAGCCCGGTCCGCGCCGTCGCCGACCTCAAGGGCGGCACCGTCCACCTGGCCGTCGGCTCCTGGCAGACCCACCTCGTCGCCAAGGCCCTGGACGACGCGGGCCTCTCGTACGCCACCGACATCACCGCCGTACGCGCCGACCCGGGCAGCGAGGAGAAGCTCCGTGCCGGCGCGATCACCGCCTGGGTGGCGCAGGGCGCCGAGCTCGCGGCCGCCCGCCGCACCGGCGGGCTGCGCACCCTGATCCGCACCGGCGAGGTCATCAGCGACCGGTCCGTCTTCTTCACGCGCCGCGACCTCGCCGAGCAGCGGCCCGAGGTGGTGGAGGCGCTCACCCGGGCACTCCGGCGGGCCGACGACTGGGCCGCCGCCCACCCGCGCGAGGCCGCCGAGATCGCCGCCGCGGACCAGGGCGGCACGGTCGAGGACTGGGAGACCGCGCTGCGCGCCCTGCCCTGGACGATCGAGGAGGTCGGAGCGGAGTTCGTCGCCGAGCAGCAGCGGGCGGCCGACATCTTCCACCGCACCGGGTTCATCGACCGCGCGATCACCGTCGCCGACGCCCTGCCCCGGAAGGCCGGATCCCGATGACAGCCTCGGCACCCGAAGTCCTCTGGTACATCATCCCGCGCGAGGGCGCGTACCCCTGGGAGCCGGCGGGCCGCCGCCCCGTCGACCTCGGCTACCTCGCGCAGCTCGCCGGAACCGTCGAACGCCTCGGCTACACCGGCGCGTTGCTGGCCACGGACCTCTACGACGTGTGGCCGCTGGGCTCGGCGCTCGCCGCCTCCACGAGCACCCGGTTCAAGCCGCTCCTCGCCGTCCACCCGGGGCTGATCGCACCGACCCTGCTCGCCAAGATGGCGCTGAGCTTCGACAACCTGTTCGGCGGGCGGCTCCGCTTCAACGTGGTCAACGGTTCCACCGCGTCGCTGCGCGAGTACGGGCTCCACGTCGAGCACGACGAGCGGTACGAACTGAGCGCCGAGTACTGGTCGATCGTCAAGCGACTGACGGCGGGCGAGGTCTTCGACCACAAGGGCCGCTTCTACGACCTCCGGAACGCCGGTGCCTCCTTCCGCGACCTGCGGCCCGTCCAGGAGCCGCACGTCCCGCTCTGGTTCGGCGGATCCTCGGCGCCCGGGATCGAGATGGCCGCCGAGCACGTGGACGTCTACCTGACCTGGGGCGAGCCGCCGCACCTGCTGAAGGAGAAGCTCGACCACGTACGGGCCCGGGCCGCCGCCCACGGCCGTACCCTCCGCATCGGCCTGCGTCTCCACCTCATCGTCCGTGACACCGAGGACGAGGCCTGGGCGGCGGCCGACCGGCTCCTGGACGTCACCAGCGAGGCGACGTACGCGCGGCAGCTCGGGGAGCGGGCGGGGGAGGACGGCGTGGGCTGGCAGCGTCAGTTCCGCCAGCACGGCGGCAAGGTGCCGGCCAGGGCGCGCGAGCTGGAGACCCACCCGAACCTCTGGCCCGGCATGAGCCTGTTCCGGCCCGGTCCGGGTACGGCGGTCGTCGGCTCCACGGCCCAGGTCGTGGACCGGCTCAAGGAGTACCAGGGCCTGGGTGTGGACACGTTCATCCTGTCCGGGAACCCGCTCCTGGAGGAGGCGTACCGGGTGGCCGAGACCGTGCTGCCGGCGCTGGGTGTCACCCGCTGAGGCCGATCAGGCCCCACTCGGTCACCCGGGGGCGCGCGAGCGCGGGAGCGCGTTGCGGGGCGCCTACGCGGCATGGGCCTTTCTGATGGTCATGCGGCGGTCTTCGCCGATCCCCCGTCGATGCGGCGAAGAGTTTCGGCGCGCCGCGTTGCACACAGCCGAATACGTCGCATTGATCGAACGTTGATGGCTCGTTTACGGCCCTCCGGCAGCGTGTACGCCATGCAGACCTACACCACCGTACTGACCGCACCGGAGCCCGACATGTCCTGGCAGGAGACCGCTCTGTGTGCTCAGGCCGGGCCGGAGTTCTTCTTCCCGGCGCCCGGCTCGTCCACCCGCGAGGCCAAGCAGCTGTGCGGCGCCTGCGAGGGCCGGGTGGCGTGCCTGGAGTACGCGCTCCGCAACGACGAGCGGTTCGGCGTGTGGGGCGGGCTCTCCGAGAAGGAGCGATTCCGCCTCAAGCGACGCGAGGGCTGAACGGCGCCTGCGCGGCGGACGCCTCGGCGCGGGGGTACGAGGGGTCCGGGGGCGCGACGAGATGGACGCGACGGGACATGTGCGACGAGATGGGCGCGGGGGGGGGGGGGGGGCCCCCTCATGGCCCCGCACGCCGCCCTTCCTCTGAACGGTGGCTCCACCCCGCGCTCTCCCACCAACTCCGCCACCAACCCCCCT